>DAOSBX010000023.1:52984-55106 GCA_035361075.1 Candidatus Hydrogenedens sp.
CAGCTCGTGTCGTGAGATGTTGGGTTAAGTCCCGCAACGAGCGCAACCCTTGCCCTTAGTTGCCAGCGGTTCGGCCGGGCACTCTAAGGGGACTGCCCGCGATAAGCGGGAGGAAGGTGGGGACGACGTCAAGTCATCACGGCCCTTACGCCTGGGGCGACACACGTGCTACAATGGTCGGTACAATGAGACGCAATACCGCGAGGTGGAGCTAATCTCAAAAAGCCGGCCTCAGTTCAGATTGGAGTCTGCAACTCGACTCCATGAAGTCGGAATCGCTAGTAATCGCGCATCAGCCATGGCGCGGTGAATACGTTCCCGGGCCTTGTACACACCGCCCGTCACATGACCCGAGCTGGGTGCACCCGAAGTCACTGGCCCAACCCGCAAGGGAGGGAGGTGCCGAAGGTGTGCTTGGTGAGGGGGATGAAGTCGTAACAAGGTAGCCGTACTGGAAAGTGCGGCTGGATCACCTCCTTTCTAAGGAGTATCCTAAGGTCTCTGCTATCGCAGATCGACCTAAGGTCGACGTAAGACCGTTTTAGACATGCATCGTATTCAACGTTCATGGCGCGTGTCGTGGGATGACCAAAAGGGCCCGTAGCTCAGATGGTTAGAGCGCACGCCTGATAAGCGTGAGGTCGGTAGTTCGATTCTACTCGGGCCCACCACGCTTTTCAGGTTCAGATATATCGTTGGGGATGTAGCTCAGTTGGGAGAGCGCGGGCTTTGCAAGCCTGAGGCCGTCGGTTCGAGTCCGATCATCTCCACCAACTCATGAACGTAAAAAGTTTTGCGACTACTGGATAACATTAGTCGCCAACGCTATTTGACAGTTGAATGCAAGGGTAACCAAGAATAAAAACCTGCATGAGCCGTAGGTTGCTCTTCTTCGATATCAAGAAGAAGTAGGTCAAGTTTTGACCAAGCTACTAAGGGCTTGTGGTGGATGCCTTGGCACCGAGAGGCGATGAAGGACGTAGCTACCTGCGATAAGCCACGGGTATCTGGAAGCAAGATTATCCGTGGATCTCCGAATGGGGAAACCCCACCGGTGAATGCCGGTGAGCCTTAGCTGAATACATAGGCTAATGGCGGCCAACCCGGGGAAGTGAAACATCTCAGTACCCGGAGGAAAAGAAAGCAATTAGCGACTCCGTGAGTAGTGGCGAGCGAAAGCGGACCAGCCCAAACCGCTGGCATGTCAAAGGCCAGAACCGTTGTGTCAGCGGGGTTGTGGGGTTATCCCGGAACGTTTCTGGACGTTCCAAGAGGTTATAAAACAGTCCCTTAGTGGAACACGACTGGATAAGTCGGGCCATAGAAGGTGATAGCCCTGTACACGAAAAGGGAACTGTCCTCTGGATAATACCCCAAGTAACGCGGGTTAAGTGGAAGCCTGCGTGAATCTGGGAGAACCATCTCCTAAGGCTAAGTACTCCTCGGTGACCGATAGTGAACCAGTACCGTGAGGGAAAGGTGAAAAGCACCCCGAACAGGGGAGTGAAATAGAACCTGAAACCACATGCCTACAATCAGTGAGAGGGCTATGGATGGCTTCGGCCATCAATGCCTGATCGCGTGCCTTTTGCATAATGAGCCGGCGAGTTACTCTACGTAGCAAGGTTAAGGGCTTTTTGTCCGAAGCCGTAGCGAAAGCGAGTCCGAATAGGGCGTTAAGTTGCGTGGAGTAGACCCGAAACCGTGTGATCTACCCATGGCCAGAGTGAAGTCCCTGTAACAGGGGATGGAGGCTCGAACTAATGGCGGTCGAAAACGCCTTGGATGAGCTGTGGGTAGGGGTGAAAGGCTAAACAAACTCGGTGATAGCTGGTTCTCCCCGAAATGCCTTTAGGGGCAGCGTCGTGAAGTAATCCACGGGGGTAGAGCACTGGATGGGCTAGGGGTCTCACCAGACTACTGAACCCAACCAAACTCCGAATACCGTGGATGGTATCACGGCAGTGAGAACATGGGGGATAAGCTCCATGCTCGAGAGGGAAACAACCCAGACCGCCAGCTAAGGTCCCCAATTTACGCTAAGTGGAAAACGAAGTATAACCGCAAAAACAACCAGGATGTTGGCTTAGAAGCAGCCATTCATTTAAAGAGTGCGTAATAG
>DAOSBX010000024.1 GCA_035361075.1 Candidatus Hydrogenedens sp.
ATTCATTGTTAATGAAGGTGGGCTTTGAATGAGCTATGTTTTGAGGGAAGTGCTCGCTCTGCTATAATCAAACAATTTGTTTTATGTTAACATCAATAGCTATGTTTTGAGGGAAGTGCTCGCTCTGCTATAATTAATCCGTTCTCATCCGCAGTGCCTTGTGCGCTATGTTTTGAGGGAAGTGCTCGCTCTGCTATAATATCCTCTTTAACGCATCAAGAGTAGATGGAGCTATGTTTTGAGGGAAGTGCTCGCTCTGCTATAATCTAACATTTATAAATCCCTCAAACATAAAGAAAAAGGGAGGATTTTTTTATTAAAAAAGGAGCAATTGAGGGGTAGGTTCTTCTGTTTTTCGTTTCTTTTTTGACATAAAGATTTCCATTTTTTCAAATTGTTTATCGGTAATATAAAGTAGACGGACCTCTCCTTTTGGAGGTATTCCCTGTTTGATTCGTTTTTTATAGGGTTCGCTTGATTCTTCACTGGGGAAATATCTACCGTAAACAGAGAATTGTAGCATAGAGAAACCTTCACGCAAAAGCATATTTCGGAATTGAGATGCATGCTTTCTGTCTTCTGATGTTTCTACTGGCAAATCAAACATAGCAATCATCCACATAGCTTTATACCCTGATATTGCTGGTTCTTTTTTGATGTCTCTTTTCTTGCTCATGTTGTATCTATATCCTAAATAGTTTTTTTTATTCGTGAATTTGTGGTCTTTTTACGTGCCACGGTTGATACACGAATTATTACGATTTATTTATACAATTTCAGGGAGAATAAGTGATTTCCTTTTTCCTTCAAACATTTGAGCAAGGGATACCGCAGTTCGAAAAGTAATATCAAACAGGTTTCGTTCTTCATCATCCATTTTATATTTTTTCATCAAATTTTGTATCAGGAATTGTTTCGCTTCTTTATTCAGTTCTACAAAGGCATCTTTCCCTTTCATAAACTTTACCACTGTATAATCCACAATTGGACGATAAGGCTCCATTAAATCATCTGCAAGACAAAATGGGTTATATCGGTTATGATGATGGATACCGATACATGGGTTTAATCCTGCACTAACGATGGCTCTTGCGGTAATCCCTCGCAATACTGCATACCCATAATTAAGAAGGGCATTAATTCCTCCTGCTTCTGGATTTCTGTGGAATTCAAATTCGGGTGGAAATAAAGAATTCCAATATTTCCTGCTTGCCAGCCCTTCTACATTATCCGGGTCACCGGATTGCACCCGTTCTGCCAGAGGGATTAATCCTCTATCGTCCCCGTAAAGTTCCAGTAATAATCTGCCCTGTGCTCGAATTTTAACTTTAATTATTTGTTGCCACGCCCGTTTTCGAACAGGTAAGGAAGATTCTATCTGATATTGTAATCGTTCCATTTGTAAATGATGTCCCACTAATGGATACATCATACCGATAGGCATTCGTTTCTCATCACAGGTGATAAAGACTGCTCCATGTTTCATCAAACCGGAGAGAACCGGTTGTGTCAAACTTACTGCGGGATGGGAAATAATTACCACAGCCACTTCCGCTAATGGAATATAAAGTTCCTTGTCCCCCTGTGTTATTGCTAATCGTTCCAAATCAATATTTAACCGTCCACCTTCTTCGGACAGGTCTATAATATGTTCAGTCATGTGCTATTTGCACTTCTCCTAATACATTAATAGAACATTTCTTTGCTTCTGATATTTGCAGTGTAGTAGGATATCTTGTCAATCCAACCCAAGACTTAGGTCTTTTAGCTACGAAATGTTGTATAAAAAACATAACCTTTGAACCAGATGCATATTCAGAAACTGTAACTACTGTATAGTATTCGAACTCACCATCACTGTTTTTCATATATACCATATCCCCTTTGCAGAGGCTAAATAGGAATTTTGCATCTTCAACGACTTTTCCGTCTCGGATAAGTTTTCGTTGGATAATTTCCTCTCCGCGTCTTTTCCGTTGCATAGCGGTATACATGCTAACTACATTGGCATCCCAGATGGTTCTCCCTTTTTTGTCTTTCGTTTCGAATATTTCTATATGGTGATTTTCATCGGTTGCGACATAGCGAACCCGTTCATTTTTTCCTACTGGAAATACACTCAATTTCTTTCGAACCCGCACATGGCGGATAGGTATATGCAGTCCCTTTTTATTCGGCATTAGAGGATAATTCGCCGGGTCATTAAATGCTTTTTTCGGGTCTCCTCCTAACTCCTCTAACGTCTTTTTTACAACATCTCGAACAATGGGGTCAACAATTTCTTCTATTTCGCCTTTGGTAATAGAGGCTAATGCTTTTCGCACATGCACTACGGTTTCGCCATTTTTATCCCCAGGTTTAGGTGGGCTGTAGTTTGTTTCTTCATGAAGTCGTCCGCTCACCTTTCGTTCAGGGCGATGTGAGACAATAATATTTAAAACTTTCTCATGTGCTTCGTTAAAAATCGTGTTCCAGGGGGGAGTAATAAACCTCCACCAACGGTCATGTTTGCGAGTGTCTTTTGGTATTTTTTCTGCTTGCTCAGAAATGCTTTTTATCATAGCGGGTGACGTCAGGGCTATAACAATAGCATCAATGGCATGTTGGCGGTGGTCTTCCCTATTTTTCTCCGGACTACCTAAAATTTTATTTAAATCCCACATGCGACGGATAATTGCGGTTGTGGGACCGGAAACAGTAAAGACATGTTTTCTATATTCTTTCCCATAAAGCAAAGCACAGTATAACCTTGCTTCTTTTGCAGAATAACGGGTGTCATTTAACTGTGAACTGGAAAAATTATCAATGAATTCATCCAATTCTTCACCGTGCATTTTAAACCGTCGTAGTTTTTCTGCCACATACCTGGAATTGAATTTTTCAACTCTTCTTAGAATTTCATCCCATTGTGTTTCATTGGTGCCATAGACCTCAAAAGGGGTTCGGTTATGTTTTCTATTTCGATTTTCTTCGTGATAACATAATGTTTTATTTTTGAATGAATTATCGAGACAACGACTAAGTGGAATTATATGCTCTATATCGAATTGAGATTCTTCGAACAAGGCATGGAAACTGATAGACCTGCCCGTATAAGGACAAACCCAATTACATTCCTCTGCTAACATATATCTTTCAATATCATCATTTGTAGGATTGGAAATGCCCTTGCTTATCAGGTCTTTTTTTATTTTTGCACGAACCTCTTCTAATTCTCGATTATTTTTCCATATCTTCTCTCGTTCTTTCTTTGTATTTCTTAAATCTCGGGCTGTTTCAATACGAATATATTTTGGTTTTCCGTATCGTTTTACCAATTCGTTAACAATTTTTCTCATTTCAGACAATGTTCGGGTTACTGTCGGATTCCGAATTTCACCAATAGGTGCGGATTCTAACGGTGGTAGCAGTTCAACTGTTGTATCTATATCATCCATACCATAAATCTCTTTGACTAATGTGGAATATGGTGTTCCGGATTCTAATCCTGGTAGGAATTTATCAATTGCCTGACGGGAAAGATTACAGTATCCATCTTCGATACCCATATCTGACAATTTTTCTGCTTGTTCTTCTGTAAACTTCCAATGATTTATTAATCGTTTCTTTAGTGCTTTATTACTAACAATGGAATATATATCCTCAACAAGTTTATCTTTCGATTCCGCAGACATATTATCCCAAAGGTCACCTATAACTGCTCGAATAGCACCTGCTGTCCTATTTCCGGGAATTTTCTTTTCACCTCCTTCTTCCAGATTGAATTTTATCGTTTTGGGCAATTTCAAAAGTTTCTTCAATTCAGCAAATGTAGCATCTCCATTTTTCTCTAAATAATCTATAACTAATGTTCTCTCATCCTCTGTTAATGCTCGTTTAGTAAATTTATTTTCTATAATTAACAAATCATTCAGTTTTTGCAGGAGGCGGAAGCGTTGTGCTTTGAGAATTACCCATGGAGCACGGCGACGGTTGCGTTGAGCACCACGAGCAATACATTCAAACTGGCAATAGCCAATCTTCTCTTTTTGGGATTTCAAAGGTCGTTGATAAAATATTACATGGAAAACTTGTTTTTTATTTGTATCGTTGAGTATTTCGGGATAATACTTAGATTGGTGTTCCCAGATAGCATAGAATTCCTGTTCATACATATCGCGAGCAGTCCACCTCCCGCGTATTCGTTTTTCAACTGGGTCAATTTTGGCAAAGTACCTACCTAATGTTTCTGCTCCTAATTTTTCCATCTCCTGACGAATTTCAGCGATTCCTTGCTTAACTTTACCCCGTTCTTCATCATCTTGTTTTTGCCCGCGACGATTACTTAAAAAGCCACGTCTCTGTCCTAAATGATACAAGACACGACCTAATGCATACGGTTCTAATTCTTGTTCTACTGCTAAAGAACGAAGGTAGTAAATAAATATTTGATTTAGACGATTTTTTTCTGATTCGGGAAGGTTAGCATCAATATATTTTGAACGCAATTCTTTATCTAAATTGTCCAGAATATTTTGTCTTTCCAAACTATTATTCATATTCCCATCGGGGAGTAATCCTATTTTCTGAAGTAAATTTGCTAATTTCCGATACCTACGAGAACGTCGTTCTATTTGACGTCGAACTAAACGGGCTTCACGTCGCTTTTTATTTCGTGATTCTTCCTTTCCACTTTCATATTGCCCTTCCATTCCTGCTTCAAACACCCGAACCCCTACTTTTTCAATTCCACATAGATTGTCGTTCTCATCCAATTTAATCATTGCCCATCCGATAGAATTAGAACCTAAATCAAGACCCAATACATACGGATTGAAGTTGTTTGAGGTATCCATAATTTTTCTCCATTTTCCGGGTTTAGTTAACAAATAATTAATTGTCAACAATAATCCTTATAATGTACTAAATTCTACTTGACATTTCAAGTTTTTTTTGATATAATTAAATTAGATTATAGCAGAGTGAGCATTTCTCCTCTTAACATAGTAAGGAGTTATGCTCCGTGCGTGTAGCCGTTAAGGTTAAGCGAAGCGCCTCCCAGTGGGGCGCATTAATTTTTTAAACTGCATTATTTTTTAATAAAGAAAAACTAAGGTTTATTAATTTATTCAGCAAAGATTGAGACTCTTTTAGAAGATGGGGAGTATATTGACTTTCTGTTGGGATGTTGTATAGTTATGTGAAAAATTGAGTATGTTCATGGTATTATAAAATCTCTTTATTCTATAAATATAATTGTAAATTGTAGTAAGGAATTCTATGGTTCGAACACGAATAGCTCCTTCTCCCTCAGGTTTTCTACATATAGGAACAGCCAAAACTGCATTGTATAATTGGCTTTTTGCACGAAAGAATAAGGGAACATTTATATTAAGATTGGAAGACACCGATGCGGAGCGAACAGATGAACAGTATGTTCTCGGGATGTGTGAGGGGTTTAAGTGGTTAGGGATAGATTGGGATGAGGGACCTCCCTTTGGTGATGTTCCTGAAAAAGGGAATTATGGTCCATATCGTCAAAGTCAGCGAAAAGAACTTTATCAAAGGATGGCATATCAACTTTTAGAACAGGGTAAGGCTTATAAGTGCTTTTGTTCAAAGGAAAGTCTGGAATCATATAAAGATGATACGGGGAATCTTTACTATCCAGGATTCTGCAGAAATCTCACACCGGAACAAATTCGTGAAAAAGGGGATGCCTCTTATGTGCTTCGTTTCCGTGTGCCTGAAGGGGAAACGGTTGTAAATGACCTTATTCAAGGAACGGTTGTATTTAAAAATAGCCAGTATGATGATTTCATTATTCTTCGTGCTAATGGGGACCCTGTTTTTCATCTTGCAGTTGTAGTAGATGATATTACCATGAAAATAACGCATGTTATCCGTGGTGATGACCATTTAACAAATACTCCCCGTCATATTATGCTATTTAATGCTTTAGGGGCACCTATTCCCCATTATGCTCATCACCCGCTGGTACATGATGAACAGGGCAGAAAGTTCAGTAAAAGACTGCATGGAGCGAATGTTTTGGATTGGCGTGAGGATGGTTATCTCCCTGAAGCAATAGTGAATTATGTGGCTTTATTGGGATGGACATCGGAAGAGGAGAATCGTGAGTTTTTTACCTTACCTGACCTTATTGAACATTTCTCAATCGAACGAATTAACAAATCAGCTGCACGATTTGACCGTAAAAAATTGGAATGGCTCAATGGGTTGCATATCCGTAACTTATCGGTTGAAAATCTCCGAGACCGACTTATACCTATTCTCGAGAAACATGGTTTTGACACATCTTCGAAAAGCAAAGAATGGCTAACTAAACTTGCACAAATTTGTCAGGAAAAATTGCCTACACTTAATCGGATTGTATTCCTCTCCGATTTCTTTTTCAAAGATTTTGATACTTATGAAGCAGAGGCAGAAACAAAACTATGGAAAACACCAGAAACTGTAATTGTGTATCTTCAGAATATTCGTGACAAATTATTCTCTGTATCTACATGGGAACACGATTCATTAAAACATGTTTTTGAAGAGGCATGCACCGAACTTAATGTTAAATTAGGTGCTTTGGTAAATCCTGCCAGACTTGCACTTACGGGGAAATCGGTAGGACCTGGCTTCTTTGAACTTGTTGAATTGTTAGGAAAAGAAAAAACACTGGAACGACTTTCCAGAGCCATTGAATATTTACATAACAAAGGAGGTATAAACCGTGAGTAAATATATTGTCGGTGTTGATTTAGGTGGCACAAACATAAAGTCAGCCATCGTCTCTGAAGAAAAGAAGATTATAGTAAAGACGAGTGTTCCTACCCCTACACAGGAAGGACCTGTAGCCATAATGGATGCTATGGCAAATGTCGTGCATGACCTCATGAATAAGGAAGGTCTTACTACAAAAGATATTCTTGCAGTCGGTATAGGTGCACCAGGACCTATGAATTGGCAAACTGGAGTCGTGTATAGCCCTCCTAATTTGCCAGGTTGGCATAATGTCCCACTGGCAGATAAAATGCAAAAACGATTGAATGTCCCATGTTATATCGAGAATGATGCCAATGCGGCGTGTTTCGGTGAATACTGGTTAGGTGCTGGACAGGGCTGTGATTGTATTGCGGTGCTTACATTAGGCACAGGTGTTGGAGGTGGAATTGTCGTCTTTAAGAAATTGTTACGCGGTATTGATGGGACTGCGGGTGAATTAGGGCATTTGAAAGTCCAGAGAGACGGTAGATTGTGTGGTTGCGGGTCAAAAGGTTGTTTGGAGGCATACGCTTCCGTAACAGGGATGGTCCGAACTGCACAGGAAAAAATTGAAAAAGGTGAGAAAACTATCCTAACTGAAATGTGCAATAATAATATACAAAATATTACGGGAAAAATGATTTTTCAGGCAGTAGAGAAAGGTGATGCTATCGCTAAAGAAGTATTTCATGAAACTGCGGTATGGCTTGGTTTGGGAATTGCCAGCATTGTAAACATGCTAAATCCTGAACGGGTTATTCTTTGCGGGGGAATGATATCTGCAGGAGATGTATTATTTACCCCTGTTCGTGAAACCGTTATGAAAAATGCCTTTGAAGTACCTGCTAAACGATGTGAGATTGTTCCTGCCGGTTTAGGAGAAGATAGTGGTGTTTTTGGCTGTGCTGGTTGTGCCTTAACACGGTATTATGAAGCACACAAATAATTTCGCTTATGTTTCTTACCGTCACACCAAATCCGTGCATTGATAAAACAATCTTTATTCCTAAATTCAAGCCTGGCGATAGAGTTCGCTCGGGCAAGTATACACAAATCTCAGGCGGAAAAGGGAATAATGTCGCACGTGTTTTGGTAACACTTGGTTTTAATGCAGGTGCTTTACTATGGGTAGGTGGTTATACGGGGAAACAAGTAGTCAAAATGCTTCGCGAGAATGATAAGGTTCGATGTTTTCCTGTATGGACAGCAACGGCTACAAGAACAATTACCACCATCCTTGAAGAAGAATATGGTAGGCAAACTGCCTTTTTTGAACCTGGACCCCTAATATCCAACCAAGAATATAGTCATTTTATCGAAAAATTTAATAAAATCATATCTTCTTATAAAGTACCAATAGTTGTTTTATCAGGAACAGTTCCCGACCCTAATGTAGCCTTTTTATATCGAGATTTAATTAAAATAGCAAATGAGAGAAGAATTAAAGTTATCCTTGACACCTATGGAACTGAATTTTCGGAGGGGATTAAAAGCAATCCCTACATGGTAAAACCCAACGTAGAGGAACTATCTAAATTTTTGAATACACCCTTAAAAGATATGAAATTGCGAATAGAAGCGGTTCAATATCTACATAAAAAACATAAAATAACCTTAGTAGTATTATCTATGGGACGAGAAGGAGCACTTGTTTGTTGGAATAACACATATATTCACATAATTCCACCGAAAATAAAAGAAATAAATCCCGTAGGGTCGGGTGATGCTCTTGTTGCTGGTTTTGTAGTTGGTTTATATAAAGGTTTTTCTATAGAAGATACAGGGAGATTAGGTGTCGCATTAGGTACTGCGAATGCTATGAAGTGGGACATCGGTAAATTTAATATAAGAGATTTAATCAATATTTATGAACAGGTAAAGAGTTTTAGAATTAATCCCATAAATAATCGGAAAGTCCAATACAAAGAGCATACACCTCTGCCTGCTCTTCTTCCAAAGTTAAAAGATTCTTCTCCGTAGTTAAAATAATCCTTTTCCCCTTTAATATTTTATTTGGGATTGGGGTATGGTCTCGATATACATAAGTATTTTTCACATTTATTTCTTGCTGTTTCAACACATTTAAAAAAGATTTAGGATTCCCTATCGCACAAAAAGCATCTACCTCTCTTCCCTTAAAATACTCCACGGGGTACCGAATAGTAGAATTTAATCTTGTCCAATATAACGGTTTATGGTATGTCCAACGTATTTTCTTCTCAGGATAAGTACTCATTAGAAAGCTTCTTAATTTCTCCAACAATTCATTGGATACCTGGTCACAGTGGGTTATCCATATTTCTGTTGCTCTATGTATGGCATTCAAAGGTTCTCGTAAGATACCAGCAGGGAAAATAAGTCCATTCCCCCATGGATTTAGGGCACTTATTAATAATATATTTTCATTACGTCCTAACATTAAATACTGATAAGCATCATCCAGAATGACAACATCAAATCCTCTTCGCTCTACCCATTTTACCGCCCTCACTCGGTTCGGGTCTTTAATTACAGTAATATTGTGTAAACGATATAACATTAATGACAGTTCATCCCCTAAAACTTTATATACCTTATTCCATGGTATTAAAGTCTCTTCTTGTGGCGAATAACTTTTTTCAGATTTATAACTTCGTATACATACTTTACCTTCATAATAAACACCCTCAACAATACCCTTATATTTCTGGGCACCATACCCCCTACTTATAACACATACTTTTTTTCTATTTACTACAAGTTCTTTTTCTGCCCTTTCCATTACTGCGGGTGTTTTACCGACCCCTCCAATTGTAATTCCACCAATGCTCACTGTATAAATATTTGGCGTATACATCCTTCTTTTAGAGCGTATCCACATCCCCCATTTTTGGAAATAACTCAGACCTTTTAATAAAGGCAACAAAACATAAGATGGTCCTTTTTCATTATAAATATATTTTTCAATAAATGATTTCTTCATATTTAAATCATTACAAAAAAGTCCGGGAAGTTTCACTTCCCGGACACCTTTTACGACATTTTGTACTTAAACTAATAATTCGTTCTTCCCTGTGTTCCGACTTTAGATTTAATCTGTTTACTTGCTGGTTCTTTAGGTCTTAAAGCACGACAGGCTTTACCTGCAAGCCACATCTCACTGTTTGCCATTTCAGCAAGTTCTTTTTGTAATTGTTCCTTATAATTTGGATTACCTAATGATTTAAGAACACGTTTTGTTTCTGCACCTTCTTTGACTCGTTTATATAATTCGCGGAAAACTGGCAATGTTGCTTTCTTAAACTTAGGCTTCCAATCTAAGGCACCACGTTGGGCAGTAGCAGAACAATTCTGATACATCCAGTCCATACCGTTTTCATCTACAAGACGAATTAAACTTTGGGTAAGCTCTTCTACTGTTTCATTGAAAGCCTCACTAGGAGTATGTCCATTTTCGCGAAGTACTTGATATTGTGCTTCCATAATACCTGCAAGGGCTCCCATCAAAACTCCTCTTTCACCTGTTAAATCACTATAAACTTCGTTCTCAAATGTAGTCGGGAAAAGGAAGCCAGAACCAATACCTATACCTATCGCCAGACAACGTTCTAATGCTCTCCCCGTATAGTCCTGTGCGACTGCATAACTGGAATTAATACCTGCTCCACTCAGGAAATTTCTACGTACAGAAGTACCAGAACCCTTTGGAGCCACCATTATAACATCTACAAATTTAGGGGGAATTACCTTTGTTAAATGTTTATATACAATTGAAAAACCATGCGAAAAATATAAAGCGTCGCCTTCTTTTAAGTGTTTTTTTACATTGGGCCAAATTGCCTTTTGTGCCGCATCGGAAACTAATAGTTGAATTATTGTTCCTCGTTCACACGCTTCTTCAATATCAAATAATGTCTTACCAGGTTTCCAACCATCTTTTACTGCACGGTCCCAATCAGACTTAAATTTTGGGTCCTGACCAATAATTACATTAAAACCGTTATCACGAAGGTTCAAACTTTGTGCAGGACCTTGAACCCCATAACCAATCACTGCTATGACTTCATCTTTTAATACTTTCCTCGCCTTTTGCATAGGAAATTCTTTACGTGTAATAACTTCTTCTTTCGTTCCACCAAAATCAATGAGCATTGAAATACTCCTTCTCTTAAAGTTAATGTTTATTTGAACATCATATTTTAAATTGCATAAACGACCAACAGTATAATATTTTATCGCTAAAATATAATCGATTACAAAAGCGACTATTTATGAACAATACATCACATCTGAAAAACATTTGTGTAACCGTTGATATTACCCCGTTACGTGGCGAAAAGACAGGTATCGGCAATTATATCCATTATACACTAAAATTTTTACTATTAAATTATAAAGACTTAATCATCAATGGTATCTCTTTTGGCGTCCATAAATTCCAAAATGATTCCTATGAAATAGTTCATAAATTGGAAAAGCATATACATATTCCTGTTCCTGTAAGAATACTATACAATTGGTGGAATATCTGTAGGTATCCTAATATAGATACCCTTTTAAAAAACAATTCTATCTTACATTTTACAAATTATTATTTACCACCGATATATCATAATAAAACGGTTTTATCGATTTATGACTTATCTTTTTTGACCTGTCCACAATGGGTCAGTCCTCAAATTATTAACTTATTTAAACCAACTATATTTCCTTCTGCTCAAAGAGCAACTCACATTATTACATGCTCAGAAAAAAGTAAAAAGGATATCGAAACATTATTAAACATCCCATCAGAAAAAATATCTGTTTCATATCCAGGCTATGACGATACCATTTTTCATCCATTAGATAAAGAAAAAGCACAACTTTATATAGAAAAGCATTATCAGATTAAATCTCCCTTTATCTTATTTGTTGGCACCATTGAAGAAAGAAAAAATGTCTCTGGACTATTAAATATATATGAAAAAGTTCAAAATAACATCCCTCATCGGCTTGTTTTAATAGGCAAAAAAGGATTCCATGCAAATGAAATCCTCTCAAAAATGCAACAAATGAAATGCTCGGATAAAATTATTTACTTAAATTATATTAATAACCATAGTGAATTAAAATGGTTTTATAGTTCTGCAGATATGTTTATTTATCCGAGCTTCGACGAAGGTTTTGGCATTCCACCTCTTGAAGCGATGGCTTGTGGTTGTCCTGTAATTGTTTCCAACCAAGGGGCTTTGCCTGAAGTTGTTGGACATAAAGGAATAACGATTCATCCTCAAGATATAGATAATTTTGCAGAAGCTATAACTACACTATTATCAGATAAAAATAAATATAATAATATGATAACAAACAGCATCTTACAGGCAAAAAATTTCAGTTGGTCAAAAAGTGCTAAATCACATTACGAAGTATATAAAAAATTGGATGAAATATAATGCGTATTTTATTAAATGGATTTCAGATAGGTAATTTAAGTGGGACAGGTAGATATACAGAAGAATTAGTAAAAGCCTTTATCCAGATTCCTAATGTAGTACACATTTTTCTCTCGTCTCCCAAGCCTCTGAATATACCTTCTGAAAAACTAACCATTAACCCCTTGCCCAATAATAGGTATATTACAAGATTGCTTCAAAAGCATCTATTAAAAAAGCACTTTCAAAAATCACAACCTGACATCGTTCATTTCCCAGCAACTTATGGATATAAATTAGGGGATATCCCGCATATTACGACTGTTCATGACCTTGCTTTTCTGAATAATCCAAATTGGTTTCCACCTCATTATCGGTGGTTTTATAAAAGAAGAGTTGAAGAAACAATAAAATTTTCTCAACGATTCATTACCGACTCTTACTTTTCTAAAAGAGAACTACAAAAATATTACAACATTGACAAAGATAAGATTGATGTAATCTACCTTGGGGTAAGTGATTTTTTTAAGCCCCACACCCAACAACAGATAGAAACAATCAGAAACAAATACAAACTCCCCCCCAAATACGTTTTATATGCTGGCACTTTGGAACCCAGAAAAAATATTCCTTATCTGATTGAAGCATGGTCATACATCGCAGATAAAATTCCCCATCATCTTGTAATTATAGGACGCACAGGATGGAACACATACCCTATTGAAGAAGCGATAAAAAAATCAAAATTCAACGAACGTATTCACAGATTAGGGTATATCTCGGATATTGATTTACCCGTTATTATAAGTGGAGCAGAAATCTTTATCTATCTTAGTTTTTACGAAGGTTTTGGACTACCACCTCTTGAAGCTATGAGTTGCGGGACACCTGTCATTGCTTCTAACTGTGGAAGCCTTAATGAAATACTTGAAGATACGGCTTTATTGGTTGAGCCATCCGATATTCAGCAAATTGCTGAAGCAATCTATAATCTCTGTGAAGATAATACAAAAAGGCAGGTAATGAGTCATAATGGAATTATCCATGCTCAAAAATTTACATGGGAGAAAACTGCACAAAAAACTATCGAGGCATATAAGAAATGTTTAGGCAAATATTAACGGAGAATTAAAATGAATAGCCTTGCAAAATATTTTTTCATATTCGGTCTTATATTTTTATTTATTAGTGGGATAATATGGTTATCTGGTTTTCTGCCATTTAAGTTGGGGAAACTCCCTGGCGATATAAATATAGAATGGGAAAAAGGTAACTTTTATTTTCCAATAGCAACGTCTATTATTTTAAGTTTACTACTTACAATTATTATTAACCTGATTCTGTTTGCTCTGAGTCTACTCAATCGCTGAACATTTTTTCTGACATGTTTGTTTTAACAATTCAAGAGAAAATTGACTCAAATCTGGTAAAATAAGGTCTGCTAAAGAAATATCTTGTTTAGGTCGGTCATGTCTTGCCAAAGCCACACAATACATTCCTGCAGTTTTGGCTGCTGTGACACCAACAGTAGAGTCTTCAAATGCAACACAATTATCAGGTTTCACATTCAGAAGTTCTACCGCTTTCAAATATCCTGCGGGATGCGGTTTTCCTGGGAAGTAATCTTCTTTACCAAGATATAATGACACATACTCACTTATATCTAATCTACGAATTGCTTCTTCTACATCCCGCCGATACGAACCCGAAACAATAGCACATGTATAGTTTTGGCTTAAATTCTTTAGCAGTTGGATTGAACCAGGAATTTCCAATTGCATTCTTTCTGCATACTTATCAAAATATGGGTAAACATTATCAATAAAATATGGCATTTCATTTTTCAGAACAGGATAATTTTTTTCTAACTCTTCATATATATACTCCCATGAGTTCCCATACACCAATTGTTCTGCCTCCTCATAGTTCATAGGGATTCCCTTATCGTTCAAGTAATCATGAACTGCATAAACCCATATTATTTCAGAGTCCATCAAAGTCCCATCCAAATCAAAAACAAATACCTTAATTTCCATTAACAACTCCTTTTCTTTATATTTATCAATATTAAGATTAAAATTAAAGACTGTATTTTAATATATTTCATAGGGGTCAACGTCAACTTGCAAAAGAATTTTACTACTCCTCTTTTGCTCATGGAACTTTGCATAAACCTCTCTTGCAATATTATTTAGTTTCTTAGTTGCTTTACCCAACAGAGCAAACTGCCATCGGTATCTGCCCGTCACTCTTCGAATCACTCCCGGTGCCGGACCTAATATGAAATAGTCTCTCTCTTTTTCGTTTATGTCATTACGGATGAATCTCGTCAAAAGATACACCATCTCTTTAACTTCTTTTTCATCTTCTGATTCTACTCCAAATTGGATCATCCTATTATATGGTGGATATCCAATCTTTTGACGGAGTCTAAGTTCATAATCAACGAACATTTCATAATCGTGGTTTTGAACTGCCTTCATCACATAATGATTTGGCATATAGGTTTGAATAATTACCTCCCCTGGACGTTCTCTTCTTCCTGAACGACCTGCAACCTGCATTAATAACTGAAAAACGAACTCAGGTGCACGGAAATTGGGCAAAGTTAATCCTAAATCTGCGTTCATAACACCCACTAATGTTACTTTTGGGTAATCATGTCCTTTCGCTATCATCTGGGTACCTATAATAATATCTATCTTATGTTCAGCAAAATTTTTTAAGACTGAATACCCACGAATTTTTGAATTTGTAATATCGGTATCCATTCTTGCTATTCTCGCCTGTGGAAAACTCTGGATTAGTAAATCCTCAATCCGTTGTGTTCCAACACCCAATAATATTAATGGAGAACTTCCACATTCCTCACACTGAACAGGCCTTTGTTTTTTGAAATTACAATAATGGCAATGAACATACCCATCATAACGATGGTAGTTTAGGCTGGTCTGGCAATTCGGACACGGAAGCACCCAACCACAGGAAGGACACATCACTACAGGGGCAAAACCTCTTCGATTGATAAGCAGAATAACCTGTTCTTCCCGTTCAAGTCTCTCATGTATTTTGTCTTTTAATACCTGAGAAAGAAGTGGCTCACCTACTGTTTTATTCGATTCAGATTTTAAATCAACAATGTGAATAAGTGGTAAAGACCCTGAAGCAACTCGTTTTGTCAAGCGGAGCAAACAATATTTTGAATTGAGCGCATGTACATACGACTCCAGAGAAGGTGTTGCAGAACCTAAAATACAAACTGCTGAATTAATTTGTGCTCTCATCACAGCCACATCACGGGCATGATATTTCGGTGTCTCTTCTTGTTTATAAGTATGTTCATGCTCTTCATCAACGATAATAAGTCCCAATTTCTGAAATGGTGCAAAAATGGCTGAACGGACACCTACAACAACATCGACACGTCCTTCCTGTATTTTTCGCCACTCCTCAAATCGTTCTCGGTCTGTTAAACCACTATGTAATATTGCCACTTTATCTTTAAATCGTGAATATAACCTTGACAATGTTTGTGGTGTTAAGGCTATCTCTGGAACAAGCATTAAAGACTGATACCCACATTGTATGGCTGTTTGAATACATTGTAAATATACCTCTGTCTTCCCAGAACCAGTAATTCCATACAACAAATATGTATTAAATTGGTGGCATTGTATTGCCTTTGAAATCTGTTCTACTGCCAATATTTGTTCTTCTGTCAGCGTTATATCTTGTATTTCTGTAAAAGAATCTGAAACGTGATACATAGAGGGATATTTATAACTCTCCCTTTCCCATAACTTCACCCATCCTTTTCTGTAAAGACTTGTAATAGTACTTTTCTTTATACCTAATCTTTTTATTAGTTCTGCTACTGGATATTCCTTTCCTTCATGAAGTAAAAACAGGTATGTTTTAATCTGAAGAGGTGCTTTTTTCTGCCATGCAAGTATATCCTCTTGTGGAAGTACTTTTTCACTATTTATTTGAACCCATAATTCTTTTTTGATTTTTTCTTGTATTCTTGGGGCTTCAACAATAACCTTTACAATTCTCTCTTTGAGAAGTAAAGTTATTTCTTCATCTATATGTTGATTTTTTATCTTCCTTTTTATTTCTTTAAGGGATAACGGTTGCTGCTTCAATACTTCGATGATTTCATAAGGAAGACTGCATGGAAGGTAATTACAGCTAACTCCAACATTTAATGTATACTTTGCATTTACTATGGAACGAAGGAAATGAGGCACTGCCAATTGAAATGTTTGTCCTGGAGGTGATATGTAGTACTCTGAAATCCATTGACACAATTTTATTATTTCTTCGTTAAGAATTGGTGATGTATCGGGAATGTCTATGACTTCCTTTAATTCTGAGATAGATGTTCCATTCTCCGTTTTATCACTTTCTTGAACATTTAAAATCACTCCCATCTCTATTGAGTTCCTCACAGGTACGAGAACCCTTACTCCTCTTTTTGCTTTTTTGAGCAGGTGTTCTGGAACCGAATATGTTAAGAGATGCTCAATTGGCAAAAAAACAGCAACATGTACAATTGTTCCACTCATTAGTTCAAATAAAAAGTTTATTGTTTAGATTTTATCAGAAAAAAAGCACCCCATTAAGTAATACGCTACTCGGAAATTTCTGTATGCCAATACGCAAAATCAACAAATTTTTGCCAAGTTGAAAGTTGCTCCTTTCGAACCCGAATCCCCAATTTTGGTAGCCAACGGGGAGAAATAGGCTTACGGAGCAAATTCATATTAGCCTCTTCTGGAGTCTTGTTCCCTTTTTTCAGATTACATGCTAAACATGCAAGTACTAAATTTTCCCATGTATCCTCTCCGCCTCGAGAACGCGGTATAACGTGGTCTATAGTTAATTCATGCTTCGGTAATATCTTTCCACAATATTGACATTGACATCGGTCCCGCTCAAAAATATTTTTCCTGCATAGACGAACTTCACGAAGTACAAAGCCATTATAAACCGTAAGTAAGATGACATCAGGCAGTAAAATCTTCACATTAGGGGTTACAATATATTTGCCATTCTGAAAATTTTCCTTTTGCTGTGATAGTTCACACCACGAATTAAAATCATAAAGGGTATAATCTCTTGGGTGAACAACACACGCATGCCCTTGAAAAAGCAAAACCATAGCCCTCTTAACGGTGGTTATATTCACCGCTATCCACGAACGATTTAAAACAAGAACATCCCCATTCAACATTGTTATAATCCAATATTTTTATTAATATAGTCCTATTCCACCCCATTTTTCAAATTAAAATCTTATTTTTTATTGAAAGATTTTCTCGTTTATTGTTGTTCTTCTGCTGAATTTTCTTGTTGTGGTATATCTTCAGAGATTAGCCGTTGTCTTGCTTTTACTTTTGCATGCTTACCTATTCTCTCTCTAAGGTAATACAATTTTGCTCTCCTCACCTTACCTTCACGAACAACTTCAACTTTTGCAATTCGTGGGGAATGTAAAGGAAACACACGTTCTACACCTTCACCATAGGTAACGCGTCGTACGGTGAATGTGGCATTTGGACTTACACCGTGTTTGCGTCCAATAACGACACCTTCAAAAATTTGGATTCGTTCCTTTCCCCCTTCAACAATTTTAAAATGCACGCGAACAGTATCTCCAATATTAAACGTTGGCAACTGTTCAGGGGGCTTTTTGTACTTTGCTGAATACTCAGTAACAACATCCATTGGGAATATCTCCTTTTTATTGTTTTGGTTTATTACTTATATATCATTTGTTTTATTTATTTCATCGGTGCTATTTCTCTTCTGTCTTTCCTGATATTTCACATACAAGTCGGGTCTTTTCCGTTTTGTCCTTTCGATAGCTTGCAATTCACGCCATTTTTTTATCTCAATGTGATTTCCTGACAATAACACTTCTGGAACTTTCATACCACGATATTCTGGTGGTTTCGTATATTGTGGATATGAAAGTAAACCATTATACAAGGAATCACTGGTCACAGATTCCCATTCACCGACAACACCTGGCAACATTCGACTTACCGCCTCTATAACTACAAGTGCTGGTAATTCACCGCCACTTAAAACATAATCTCCTATAGATAATTCTTCGGTTATAAGACCATCAACAACTCGTTCATCTACTCCTTCATATCTACCACATATCAATACAAAATCTTTCCATTGAGCCATTTCTTTCAGTTTATCCTGAGTTAAAACCTGACCAGCAGGAGAGAGAAGAATCACATGTTCCAGAGTATTTTGTTCTCTCAAACTTTCCACTGCTGTAAAAATTGGTTCACACTTCATCACCATGCCAGGACCACCCCCATAAGGAGTATCGTCTACTGACTTATGTTTATCCGTTGCAAAATCTCTTATATTATGTACGTTCACTTTAATAATTTCCTCTTGAATCGCTTTTCCTAACAAACTATGATGAAGCGGAACGGTAAAGAACTCAGGGAATATTGTTAATACATCTATTTGCAATGTCATGTTTTCTCAATACTGTTTTCACCAACCTTAATTATTCAAGGACTTCCAGATTTACTCTTTTCAATAATTTTATTGACGCTATATTTAATAGTGTCCGAATGGCTTTAATTGTTTTACCATTCCTTCCAATAACTCTTCCCATATCTTCTTTGTTCACCTTTAATTGAAGGATAATCTTATCTTCTGATTCTATTGAAGATATGGTAACTTCTTCTGGATTTTTAACCAGTTTTTTTACAATAAATTCGACCAACTCTTTCACAACTCAACTCCATACATTTAATTATACATTACTATTTTTAGTATTCGTTGTCACACCTGTCTTTCGCATTAATGTCTTTACAGTGTCCGATGGAAGTGCACCTTTCTCTAACCATGCTTTCAATTTTTCACCATCGATTTGGGTTATTGGATTTGGACGTGCCTTTGGTTGATAATAACCAATAATGTCTATTTCTTTGCCTTGTCTTCTTTCTCTTGAATCCATAACCACAATCCGATAATAGGGGTCATGTGTTCTACCACCTTTTTTTAATCGTATTACCGTTGCCATAATTTTCCTTTCCTTTATATGTTAATGTTTTATTTTAATTGCTTTTATTTTCATCACATCATGCCTCCTGGCATAAATGGACCAATCCCTTTGGGAATCTTCCCTTTGGGTCCTTTTACCATGTCTTTCATCATCTTACGCATCTTTTCAAAATCTTTCAAAAGTGCATTCACCTCTTGAACAGAGGTGCCACTGCCTTCTGCTATCCTTCTACGTCGACTTCCATTAATAATCTTTGGATTTCTCCGTTCTTCTTTTGTCATCGATAATATAATGGCCTCTGTATGCTTTAATTCATCTTCTGGCAAATCCATTCCAGCAGGAAGCATTTTCCCAACACCAGGAATTTTTTTCAATAAGTCCCCAAAACTACCCATTTTTTTAACCTGCCTCATCTGTTCAAGGAAATCTTCCAAATCCCAACTGGCTTTTCGGACTTTTTCCTGAAATTTCAAGGCTTGCTCTTTATCAACAACCTCTTGTGCCTTTTCGACTAATGATACAATATCCCCCATTCCCAATATCTGGTCTGCCATTCGTCTGGGATGAAACTGTTCTAATGCATCAATCTTTTCGCCAGTCCCGATAAATTTTATCGGACAGTTCGTCACCTCGATAATACTTAACGCTGCACCACCACGAGCATCACCATCCATCTGCGTCAACACTACTCCCGTAAGCGGAACATTATCGTGAAACTGTTTTGCTGAACGGACTGCATCTTGACCCATCATTGCATTCGCAACAAAAAGAATTTCATGAGGCTTTACTTGCTGGGCTATTTGTCGCACTTCCGCCATCATTTCAGTATCTATATGAAGTCTACCTGCAGTATCCAAAATGACAGTGTCACAACCTCGCAAATTTGCCTCACCTATTGACATCAATGCAATATCCACGGGGTTCATATCTGAACCTAACGAGAAATACTCAACTTCCGCTTGCTGTGCTAATATTTCCAACTGTTTGATTGCCGCAGGTCTATAAATATCACCCGCAACTAACATCGGTTTCTGACCTTTTTTCTTCTTTAGGTAATACGCCAACTTTGCCGCAGAGGTTGTTTTCCCTTGTCCTTGTAATCCAACCATCATAATAATTGTAGGTGGTGTTACTGCTTTCACAAGGTCTTTATTTTCACCACCCATAATTTCAACAAGTTCATCATAAACAATCTTTATAAGTTGTTGGGTCGGATTAATATTGTCTAAAACATTCTTTCCCAACGCTTTTTGCTGAACATCGTCAATAAACTTTTTAACAACTTTGTAGTTGACATCGGCTTCCAGAAGGGCTACACGAATAATCTGCAACCCTTCTTTCATGTTCTCTTCTGTTAGCCGAAGTTGACCACGAAAGAACTTAAAAGCACTTTCTAATTTTTTTGATAAGGTTTCAAACATATCTATTTTTCTTCACGTTTTAATGGAAATTCTTACAGAAATGCACCATATTATATCATATTTTTATTAATATCACAAGTTTAATTAGTATCTGTATACCCCAAACTAATCTATAATCATATACTCTTCGATTTAATCGTTTCTAAAAATTAATGGCGGAGAGGTTTTCTCCATCCCTTTCTGTTTCATATTGATAATTTCATCTACTACTTTTTTAATATTTGGTTGGTCGGGATTTTGTTGCAAAGACATGGAAAGGGCTCTTTCTGCATCTTTCAAGTATCCCATCTGCAAAAAGATGCTCCCCAGAAAATTCCATCCTTCCCAATACTTATCATTCAAAAACAGAGCATGTGTACCAGTAGCAATAGCATCTTCTATTCTTCCTGCCCGATATAAAATATGACTATATGCCATGTATTCATCAAAAGAATCTTTTATATTTTTGTTCGTTTCTTCGAAAATTTTTAGTGACTCCCGCATTCTTAAACGCACAGGGACATCATAAGGTTGAAGTTCCTTTCCTAACTCTGTTAACTTCTTTTCCGCATCAGACATATTCCCTCGTGCAACATCAATACCTGATAAGCCTACTTTTGACCACAAATCAGAATGTTTTGCTACTGCTTTCTGATATGATTCTTCGGCTGATTCTAATAAATGCAATTCCCAATAAATATCTCCCAAGCATCTCCACATTCTAACCGCCTCTTTATCAGAAACTTTTTTTCTGATTGCCATTTGAAAACATTGGAATGCAGGTTTTAACCAATTTTCCCCTTTTTTCATATTATTAAATCCTAACCGAACCCATAGGTCACCGTTTTCAGGATGTTTTTTTACAATATCTTCCAGAACTTCTGCAGATAAATCATAATCCCCTTGAAGTTCAAGAACATCTAAATAAACAAATATCCCCTCCTGAATATCTGTATTTCGAATATTCACCTGCTCTAACATATTTCTTGCATCACTCAAAAGAGAATTTCTTTTAATTTTCAATTCGGCTAATCGGCTTTGTGCAGAAGGATTCTGGACTAAACTCTGTATTTGTTTTTGAACCTCATGATATTCTCCAACCTTAGCCTTTGCAAGAGTAATGGTAGTTGCAATATCACCACTTTTTAAACAACCCAATATAATAAATGGCAATATAACAATAATTATCTCTGGGTACCAAATAAAACATTTCTGTCCCAAATTAACATCTCCATTCGTTCCAACAAAGGGCTAAAAGTTGAAGGATTTAGTGCACACACAGGCACACCATCATACTGTTGAATAAGTCCCTGAACTATCTCGGAATTGGCTTTGTCAATTTTATTTAAAACATTAATCCGTGGTTTGGTATCCAACTCCAAATCTCGTAATAGTTTAACAACCGTATCATGTTTTTCTTCCACATCTTCTGATGATACATCCAGCACATGCAATAACAAATCAGCATCATTTATTTCTTCAAACGTGGTTCGAAATGCTGACATTAAATCTTTCGGCAAATTTCTTATAAAACCTACGGTATCAATAATAATTACCTCTCGTTCTCGTGGAAATCGTAATCGCCTTGAAACAGGGTTTAATGTAGCAAATAAGAAATCCTCAGCTATGACAGAACTATTGGTTAGATTATTTAACAACGTTGATTTTCCAGCATTTGTATATCCTACAATTGCAACAGTTGGTACTTGACGAACTGTTCGAACCTGTCTACGGAGTTCTCTTCTTCTGCCTAATTCCTTCACCTCTTGTTCTAAATGAGCAATTCGGTCTCTTGCACGTCTTCTATCAATTTCGAGTTTTGTTTCCCCAGGTCCTCTACCTCCAATCCCACCAGTTAACCTGGAAAGGGCTGTTTGTTTTATACCCAAAAATGGGAATAGATATTTCAATTGAGCCAGTTCAACCTGAATTTTACCTTCACGAGTTACTGCGTGTTGAGCAAAAATATCTAATATGACTTGTGTCCGATCTAATATTTTTAAGTCTGTAAAATCTGATAGTGCCTTCACATGTGATGGTGTTAAATTTTGGTCGAAAACGAGCATATCAGCCCCTAATTGAACAGCACGTATTAATATATATTTCAGTTTGCCCTGTCCCATTACATATTTAGGGTCTGGTGGTCTCCTTTGGATTACTTTGTCTAATACTTTAATTCCTGCACTTTTTGCCAATTCTGTAAGTTCTTGAACTGAATCTTCTATCACCGACAACGGTTGAGTAGAAACGTGAATTAAAATAGCGTTATCACCCTTTAAGTTCGCTTTTACAAATATACGATTTCGTTCCAATTCTTCTTCGAGCGAACGGATTAATTCTAAAAAATCATCTTTTAACTCATATACCGTAGTTGGGGGATAAATTCGCCACGGTTTATTCTCATCGTTTGCAGGTAATAAATGTGCAAAATGTATCTTTCTTGGTAGTGCATTTTCATCCACTTCGAGCACTGCAACTCCATCAAGCCGATAAATTGCCAAATAACTTAAATCTTCATCATCCAAACCCGAGTTTGTTTTAAGATGGGTATGCACAAGACGAACTTCAGATAACCTGTTTAGAGCACGTCTTTCGACATTGGGCATCGGTATTGATTGAGCATTTCCTACACAGACATGAACAATATGCCCTCTACGGTCAATTAAAATACCTATTTGCCGTTCTATCTCATGGGATAATTCACATAACGTTCTACTTATTTCAACCGAGATAATACGTGATGGAACAGGCTTTCTATTTTTCAGGGATTCAAGTTTTTTAATTTGACTTGCTTTTAAACCATGAATATTACCAGTTATCAGAATATTCGACCTCCTTCAATAACAACGCTCATAATGTATTAATACACTTATATTATACTCTCTCAAATAATTATTTTTTCAATACTTATAACGTATTCAGGACTTGGAAAATTACTTCTATAAAACCTACTCATCCACTGCAGGCAGAAACCATACTGGATTAATGGCGGTATCTTCCTTTCTTATTTCATAATGCAAATGTGCAGTGGTTACCCTGCCTGTTGCCCCAGACAGCCCAATCACATCACCTTCTTTAACTTCATCTCCTTCTTTAACACATATTTTACTCAGATGAGCATAGGCACTATTAATTCCGTCTGCATGCTCTACTACAATTAATAAACCATACCCATGCATTGTACATGCTAAACGAACAACACCATCTGCTGTTGCTACCACTGGTGTTCCTGTTGGAACTATAATATCAATACCCTTATGAACTCTTGAGCCACTTCCACCCCTACTCCTCACACTACCGAACCATGAACTTATATGACCAGAGCCATCTTTTATAGGCCAAATATGCGGAATCTCCTTTGTAAAATCAATGCCTTCGGGTGGTGTTGAATTATTTTCTACTGTATTCTCAATCTCTGACGAACCTTCCACGTGCTCCTCTTCTTCGTTCATAAAAACACGATATAATAGAGATGAAGGAACACACTCTTCTTCTGGTTTATTTAACGACACACTGGAAGTATCTTTTTCACATTCTTTTAAGTGTTGACAGCCATAAAACCCAAATACCAATACAGACATAACAATAACCGTTTTTAAAGGAAGTTTCAAACCCATAATCTTACACTCCACTCCCCTGTATGCAATCTTGCATTTTTTTAAGTCCTGTTTCTGCAACTATTTTTAAGTCCTGTTTCCAATATTCTCTATTGAATATCTCTAAAGACAAACAGCCTGTATATCCTATTTTCTTTAACGTTTTCAAAACATCCTTCAAAGGCAAAATTCCATCCCCTGGATAAATACGATGTGCATCGCCTTGTTCCTCCCTTGGAACATCTCCAGGAACATCATTCCAATGGAAATGCCCAATAAGATTGCCCTGAACCAATTCAAGACCTGAGAACCCAGAACCACCACGAAATAGGTGGAATGTATCCGCAATAATACAAGCCCTCGGGTCATCTGCATCAATTGCAATGGCACACGCTTGGCCAAAACGATATACCCCTTTAAAAAATCCCACAAATTCGACCGCTACACGAATTCCAAACTCCTCTTCACCTATTTTTAGTAATTCTTTATAACAACGGGCACACCATTTCAAATCGATATTCTCCCTATCAGGTGCAGGAATAGAAGCAACATGTTTTGACCCTACTGCTGATGCCATCCTCATTCGATTTCGTGTAACTTCTAACGATGCCTTAAAATTATCCTCTCCATCTGGCATGGAATCCCATAAGCCAATCACATTAGGGACAATCAATCCCAAATCTTCTATCTCTTTCCCTAAATCTTTCAAATTTCCGCCCTGTTTCTCATATTCCTCGAGTTCACTAATCCATGGCTCTATACCGTCCCACTTTGTCTCATGGGCAATCCTGATTTTATCCTTCAACGTAGCTGGACGTATCGTGCTGGTATTTAGAACAACTGGCCACGGACTTATACCTCCTTGGAAACGCTTTTCTTCTTTGATTTCTTTTTGAGATGATGTATCAGTATGTCCCTTTTGATGTACCGCAAGAGCACCTAAACCTAATGCACATGTTTTTATAAAATCTCTTCTTATTGTTTTCATAATTGTTCCTCTTCAAAATTTCTCTTTATATTTCTAAAAGCATACTAAAAAATCCACTTAAAATCCAAACCAAAATCCCTTTTGAAAGATAAATAGAAATCCAATTATAATAACCCTATTAAAACCTATAACTTTTATCTATAATAGTACTAGGAGATATAACATGAATTCAAAAATATTTGTTTGTTTAATAACTTTTGCCCTATGTTCAATTACAGTTGCAACGAGCACACATTCTGAGTCATTAGATAAAATGAAAATCTTGGTGAAATCCAGTGATTATCAAATGGTAAACCCTGTGATTTCCTTACCGTGCAAAGAAACATTACCCGATAATAAAATTGTAACGGTACTTCATCCAAAAACAGGAAAAGAATTCCCTGCTACCATTCACAATGGAGAGTTCACGTTTATCCCTGATGACATAGCTCCAAATTCAGAATGTATTTATGAGGTTCGCGTAAAAGATAAAACTCCAGATTATGTTTATCATGTTCAGATTACTCCTGGAGAGAAACCCGACACTATTAAGGTAGAAATTGACAAAAAACTGTTTACAGTCTACCATTACGGGAAGGAGTGGAAAAAGCCTTTTCTCTGGCCATTACTTTCTGAAAATCAGGTTACCATTACAAGAGATTACCCGATGAACCCTGAAGGCACTCCAAAATTCGCTCAGGACCATCCACATCATAAATCTTTTTGGACTGCTTACGGCAATATAAATGATGTTAATCTCTGGACAGAAGAAGAGGGAACTGGGATACAACGCGTTGAAAACGTAAGTTATCGCTCTGGCGATGCCTATGGATGGATAATTAGCAACAATAAATGGTGCGATAAAGACGGAAATTATGTAATTACAGAAAATCGAGAATATCGATTTTATACAACTCCCGAGAAAGGTCGTCTTTTTGATGCCTTCGTCTCATTTACAGCGGAAGAAAAAGATGCGGTATTCAAAGATACCAAGGAAGGAGGTATCGTTTCTGCAAGAATGCACCCAGATATCTCTACAAAAGGTATAATCACAATCGCAAGTGGTGAGACTGGAGAAGATAAAGTTTGGGGAAAACCAACGCCATGGTGTGATTATTCCGCAGAACTCAAAGATATTGGCTGGAGAGGTTTGGCAATCTTTGATAATCCTTCAAACCTCCGCTATCCGACAAGCTGGCATGTACGTAAGTATGGCTTGTTCGCTGCAAATTGCTTTGGCTATTCCAATTTCCGCGATAAAGATTATAATAAACCTCTTCTACCCGAAAACGGTGATTATACAATTAAAAAAGGAGATACATTATCTTTTCGTTATAGGATGTATGTCCATTCTGGTAACGTGACTGATTCTATGGTAAAAGAACACGCACGGAATTTTCAGGAGACTATAAAAGCAGAGTGGACAAAATAAAACTATTTTGCTTCATTAGAAATGTCCAATAGGTCAGACTCCCGTGTGAAACGTACCCGTTATACCCCTTATTTATTCGCCTCTTGTGCTAAACGTTGGGCTTTAATCCTCATTAATTGACTGGTCGTTGAACGTTCCATCTCATCTAATTTATTCTTAATAAACTTAATAGTCTCTTTCATTCTCGGTATTAATGTATGTTCCAATGCATTAACTCTCCTACGCGTCTTCTCTATTTCCTGACATAGCCTACGAACAGTTTCTTCCAATTCTGCCATTTTTAACAGTTTTGGCAAAAATTCCTTCATCTGGGTAATTGCTTTGTCTAATTCTGATGAGGTGTGGATTAATGAATAGCCCCCTTCACTTTTCCCAAATGTAATTTCCAATTTCGGAATCTGAACACTCATTAATCTTTGTGTTTTTATCTCAATTTTCATCTCTTGACGTGTTGATTCCAGAGCATCTTCGACAATCAATCGTGATGAGGTTGCCTCTGCCAACACGAATAATTTCAGAACTTGAGGCAATTCATCATCAACCTCTAATCTTGCCTTTTTATATTCAGCGGTAATACGCCCGAAATCCTTCATTAAACCATCTAACTTATCTTTTAATAACTTATGACCACGTTGAGCAACAACAAGTCTCTTACGTAGCCTAAGTAATTCCATTCGTGTTGGGTTAACTGCTAATCGCATACGACAACCTTATTAGAAACTTTATTTGTTTTCTGGATAGTATTTTTCTATAAATTCAGGTTTTACTCGTTTCAATTCAGATTTTGGTAACATCCCGAGTAATTCCCATCCGATTCGCAAACTATCTTCAATACTACGGTTCTCGTCTTCACCTTGCCTTATGAACCTATCCTCAAACGCATCTGCGAACTTCACATACAATAAATCAATATCGCTCAATGCCGATTCCCCTAAAACTACGGCTAATTCTTTTGCATTTTTACCGCGTGCATACGCCGCATATAACTGATTCATGACATTAGCATGGTCTTCACGTGTCTTTCCTACACCGATACCTTTATCCTTCAAACGTGATAGTGAAGGCAAAACATCCACAGGTGGGTAAATCCCTTGTGCATGTAAGGAACGACTTAAAATAATCTGCCCTTCTGTAATATACCCTGTTAAGTCAGGGATAGGATGAGTTTTATCATCCTCAGGCATGGTTAACACAGGCAATTGTGTAATAGAACCATTTTTCCCCTTTATTCTGCCTGCTCGTTCATAAATCGTACTCAAGTCTGTGTATAAATAACCAGGATAACCACGCCTACCTGGCACCTCTTTTCGTGCCGCGGAGATTTCACGTAAGGCTTCACAATAATTTGTAAGGTCAGTTAATATAACCAACACATGCATATCTTTTTCAAAGGCTAAGAATTCCGCCACAGTTAACGCCATACGTGGGACTGCGATACGTTCAATAGCAGGGTCATCTGCAAGGTTAATAAACAAAACTGCCCGTTCAAGAGCCCCTGTTCTACGAAAGTCATTAATGAAAAATTCGGATTCTTCGAAGGTAATACCCATTGTAGCGAATATAACGGCGAACTTCTCGCCTGTCTTCAATACTCTTGCTTGTCGTGCTACCTGTGCCGCCATTCTTGAATGTGGCAAACCTGAACCTGAGAAGAAGGGCAATTTCTGCCCACGAACCAGCGGATTTAGTAAATCGATAGTTGAAATACCCGTTTGAATAAACTCGTTAGGATAGTCACGAGCAAAAGGATTCATTGGATTACCATTAACATTTAACCATTTTTCGGGAATAATTGGAGGCCCGTCATCAATGGGTCTTCCGAATCCATCAAAAACTCTACCCAACATATCTTCAGATACACCTAACTCTACACCTTTACCCAAAAACTTCACAGTTACTCCCTGGGGAGCCAAACCACTGGTTCCTTCAAACACCTGAACCACTGCTTTATCTTTATTAACCTCTAATACCTGACCCCGTCGGGTAGTCCCATCGTCCAGACGAATATCTGTTAGTTCACCGAAGGTAATGCCTTCAACACCTTCTACCAACATTAATGGACCGATTATTTCTTTTACTGTGCGATATTCTTTTGTAATCACGGTCGTTCACCTCACTCTGTTTGAGTTAATTTCCATTTTATTAAGATAACAATGCTTTAACTTGTTCCGAAATTTTATTTCGTAAACCATCAAACTGGTCTAACTTATCTTCACGTATCATCTTTGCCTTTGAAATTTCCTCTAATACAGGCAAATTCAATAACTTTGTTAATGGCACACCTTTTTGCAATGCAGGACGAACTTCATCGTAGTAGTATAAAATGGTATATAACAGTTGAAATTGTTTTAACATGGAGGAATATGTATCGATTTCATCAAATGCATTCTGATGTAAAAAGTCTTCTCTTATCATTTTTGCCGCCTGCATAAGTAAGCGGTCTTCCGCAGGTAATGCATCCATACCTACCAAACGAACTAATTCTTCTAATTCAGCTTCCCTCTGTAAAATTGCCATTGCTCGTCTACGAACTTCAGACCATTTGGGATTATAGTTCTCATTTGCATACTTATCAACAACTTCCTGATATAGTGAATAAGAGGTTAACCAGTTAATAGCAGGGAAATGTCTTGCAAACGCTAATTTATCATCTAACCCCCAAAAAACCTTCACTACACGCAAGGTAGCCTGCACAACAGGTTCGGAGAAATCACCGCCTGGGGGAGAAACTGCACCAATTAAAGATAGTGTTCCATTTCTTTTATCTGAGCCTAAACAAATCACATTTCCCGACCGTTCATAGAAACTCGCAATCCGTGTCCCTAAGTATGCAGGATAACCTTCTTCACCTGGCATTTCTTCTAAACGTCCTGACATTTCACGCATGGCTTCTGCCCACCGACTTGTTGAGTCAGCCATCAAAGCCACACTATATCCCATATCGCGGAAATATTCCGCAATTGTGATTCCCGTGAATACACTCGCTTCACGAGCAGCCACAGGCATGTTTGATGTATTAGCTATTAACACCGTTCGTTCCATAAGTGGTTCGCCCGATTCAGGGTCTTTTAACTCGGGGAATTCCATAAGCACGTCTGTCATTTCATTTCCGCGTTCACCGCAACCTACATACACCACAATACTTGCATTAGCCCATTTTGCTAACTGATGTTGAACCACGGTCTTTCCACTACCGAATGGACCAGGAACGCATGCAGTTCCTCCTTTCGTCATCGGGAAAAACATATCCAATACCCGTTGCCCTGTGGTCAAGGGTTCTAATGGCGGGAGTTTCTTTGCTACTGGTCTCGGCTGACGAACAGGCCAACGTTGAACCATAGTTAATTCACGTAGACCTTTCTCAGTTTCAATAACCGCTATTACCGTATCTACATTACCTTCTACGGGTCCTATCTTCTTTACTGTTCCTTCTACACCATGAGGAACCATTATTTTATGAACAACCAACTTTGTCTCACGAACAGTCCCCAAAATATCGCCAGGTACAACGTGGTCACCTACCTTAGCCACTGGTTCAAATTTCCAAATCATGGTACGGTCTAAGGAAGGACTTTCTGCCCCACGGACAATATACTCACCAAATTGTGCTGCTATTTTATCTAAGGGACGCTGTACTCCATCATAAATAGACCGAATCAATCCGGGTCCTAATTCTACGCTTAATGCTTCTCCTGTCCTGAATACAGGTTGTCCCGGACCAATACCTCCGGTCTCTTCATACACCTGTATGGAATAATCTTCTCCACGTATTTCAATAATTTCGCCAAACAATTTGGCATTTCCGACCCGAACCATTTCATACATACGTGCACCGGACAAACCACGCGCAACTACTAACGGTCCGGATACTTTAACAACTTCACCCTGAATGTTTGTGCTCATATTCTATTTCCCTAATGTTCCTTATTTTTATTCATCATATAATTTATTTCACATATATTTTTATTATTTATTTTCATCAGGATTGTTCCTCTTTACCGAGCATATCTACTCCAATGGAATACTCTATCTGACGCTTCAACTCTTTAAAGCCCAGATGGATACTTCCTTTATGTGTAGGTATTGTCGTAATAACAGCATTGCTAATTAAACGATAATCCTGAATAAGTTCTTTCGATTCCTGAGCAAGTTCTTCTGTAATCAAGATAATTTCTGCCCCACCATCTTGTTGTATTTGCTGAAATGCCCTCTGCAGGTCGTTCGGCGTCAAGGCATGAAATACTTCAAAACCTGCGGATTTAAATCCTTGAATTAAACTTTTTTCACCTATAACATACGCTTTATACATACGTTTGCCTTATCCTATCTTTCAACATTGCTGAGGGCAAGCCATTCAGCTTCCCACTAATAAGCAGTTTTAAGTTAAATGCCTCAACATGCATTCCCCAACAAAAAGCTCCAACTCGCTCAGGACCCATTGTTTGTAATTTTGCATGTTTAACATAGTTCGTAAGTAAATCTGAGGTCATTTGTTCAAACTTCGGAATTTGTTCATCCTCACTTAAGTCTAAACATTCACGCCATATATCTCCTACAATTCCTGGGATAACTCCACCCCAAGACCGAAGTTCATTTATACTACACAACTCACCGACAAGATGATTAAATGGCTCAATAGGCAGAAGATATTGTTGAAACATTTTCAAGTTATGCCCTGCCTTCAATGCACGCCACAATACAACTATTAATTTCGACAAAATTCTAAGTTCAGACCAATCTTTTAATAGTGGACAATCTAATTGTGAAATAAGATCTAAATAATGCCTCAAATAACTACCATCTAAAACAATGTCTGTAATCAGCGGATTTTCAGATTGAACCCCTGCAGGATTACATATCGCCGTTATTGCTGGACGGATAACCTCTGGGAATAACGATGGATTAGCGGAAGCAATTTCTGCAAGTCGTGATTCGGTAAAAATATTTTTAGGGAAAAGAGGATTTTTGCCGTTTATTGCTCGTTTTAGGTTTACATAATCTTCACTTAATAAAAATACATCCGTAATCTCTGGTGAAGGACATGCTTTCTTTAATTCATATATCTGAGCATGAACATAATTATCAATTATCGTGCTCCAGTCCTCCCACGTCTCTGCCCCAGGAACCATAAACTCACGTAATGTTGTCTCTTGAAGACGATGTAATACGTCCTCTGGCTTCTCGATACTTCCAAGATTCATAAAAAAGTCATAGGACATTAACCGCCCTTCTAATACGCTGATTTGTCCACATACAAATCCCCAACGATGTTGTCCTTTCGAAAGGGCTTTCAAACACCTACTCCTTCTTGTTTCCTAAATTAAGTGTTCTCACTAAATAACTTCTGTGCAATGACTGGGACTAATTCCCGTTGTAAATCTGCCAAAAGAGTATCTATCGTCTGGTCAATCTGGAAGCCTTTACCGATAAACAAAAAACCTCCACGTGCAGGGAGATAATTTTGTTCATCAATTGTAATGGCACCTGCTCCCTTTTGAGCATTCCAGTTAGTAACCAAGGTTTTAAATATATTCAAATCGTCTTTATGGACTCGAAGAATGCCGTTAGACTCATTGGCAATGGCACGTTCCATTAACTTCTGCATTAATTGCTGATATTCATTTCCAGGGATACGAAGTATTTCCTGCTTCGCTTTTTGAAACACTTGATTTATTATCTGATTCTTTTCTTTTAGAATCTCTTTATTGATTTGTCCCTGAACCTGAACTAATTTACGTGCCATCTCTTCATCAATATTGCGAATAGCAGTTTGATACTGCCGTTCCGCTTTTTCCTCGGCATTTCTCTGAGCAGATTTCTTTTTTTCGTCGGCTTCTTTTTGTGCGGCTTTTATAATCAATTCCGCTTCATGCTGAACTGATTCTAATACCGCTTTATTAATTTCTTCTAATGCCATTGTTTTTTCCTTACAATGGATACAGTAAGATGTTATTCTTATTGTCCACGAATATATGCAGTTACATTATTATCAGCAGTTAACCAGTTAATAGCAAGGATAGCCACTAACAATGCTACCACAGCATACGTTTCTACCATAGCAGGCAATATAACAGAGCGACCAAATGCCTCGGGTCTTCGTGCAACTAATGAAATACTTGCCGCTGACGCTTCACCCTGCCATTGGGCGGAGAAATACAATGCAAGTCCAACTCCTAATCCCAAAACGAACAGGGCTAACCCTGTCCCAGGTGTGATTATCATCTGTCCGGAGATTAAACCTGAACGGACAAAGATAAGTATGGCAGTAATAAATCCATAGAACCCTTGCGTTCCAGGCAATGCCAGTAGCACCAATAGTCTTCCAAAAAGGTCCGGTTTTTCGCTTAACACGCCACCTACCGCTTGAGAAGCGATACCAATTCCTTTTCCGGACCCGGAGCATCCTAAACCTACGGCTAAACCTGCTCCTGCGATTGCTAATCCACGACCAATTTCGATTGCAAGTGCGTTATCCATACACTTATCTCCATGTTTTAACGGTTATCAGTTGATTTATTCCATTTACATTTATTTTCATTTTATTTTTTCTCATCAGAACTTACTAAAATTGCATTTTCAGAGTTAAAACCTAACGGTTCGAACGCCTTTCCACCACCTTCGTAGAAGCGACCAAAGAATTCAACTAAAATAAGACGCATTGAGTGCACAAAAGCACCCATTACGCTAATCAGGAAATTAAACATGTGTCCAATAACCAAAGCAAAAATAAATATGAAAAACCCTACATAAGGGATGGGGCGTACAAGATTCGCAATCATGTTGAAAGACATAGCCACTATAGAGGTAGTTAATCCTAATGCCAATAAACGGCAATACGACATCGTGTCACCAATAAATGCGGTGATACCATAACTACCTACAATACCGTAAAGACTAATTAACCCTGTAATAAATCGGGCAATTGGGTTTGTCTGGTCGCGTCCCTGAGTTAAGACTAACCCTAATGCTCCTAACCCAAATAATGCGATACCAAGCCAATTCAACCACACTGGTGGAGTAATAAACATACCACTAACGATGATAATAAAGCCAGGCAAAGCGATAAGCCATAATAATCCGTCCATAATTGCTCCTGCTTTATCACCTCGCTTTGCCATACCATACATTTTCAAACCGATGCCAAAAAATTGATTTACAATCCCAATAAACAAAGCAAAAAGCAATAATACTACTGGCTGGTCCATTGGATTTAGTATTGTCGTTTTTTCAATTACCCTCTGGAAAATATTATTTTCACCTAAATATTCAGGTTTATATAAATCACCAAAAAAAGAACCTAATAGAAAACCGAATAAAATTGTCGGTAAGGAGGCAAAAAATAGTAATTTTGAAAAATTATATATACCTTCATAAGGTTTGGTTCGTCTCATAAGGTAAAGACTTGCTAATAACAAAATCAGCCCATAAGCCACATCGCCGAAGCATATCCCAAAAAATAAGTAAAACCCCCACATCAAATAAGGTGATGGGTCAAAGAAATCATAAGGAGGTAAACCATACATATTAATTAACATCTGGACAGGACGTACTAATGGGGGTAATGTAATACTTATTGGAACATCTTCCCCTGGTGCAGGGTCATCTACTAATATCGAAACTTCCGGCATCTCAGACTTCAATGTCTGACTTAATTTTTCCAAGTCCCTTTCACGAACATAACCTGTTAATATCTGGATATACTTTCCCTCAACTGCTAATGTTTTGGACATAACCATCCGTTTTTTATTGTCCCAATAAGCCTTCAATACCTCGACTGTCCGACGGTGAACAGACAGTTTATGTGCTTTATTTGCAATTTCTTGGGCTTGCACACGTAACCCTGCCAGATCTGCCTTAAGTTCTCGGATATGGTCACGAACAGTTCCAAAAATTTCTGGTAATACAATCTCTTCGAAGCCATTTTCCCTTAAAACTTTTTGAACTTCTTCAATATCCATAGGTAAACATGCTACAAGTACCCAAACCTCATCCTTGGCTGTGTATTTTGGAATATCATTAACTTCCCCTGTTTGCCGATAACACGTTCCATGATGTACCAATTCTATTGCCGTTTTTTTGTTTAACGAACCCTTATTAATCAATTCCAAATAAGAAGCATAAGAAATCTTGCCAAATAAAAGTTTTACCCTTTTTGTGCTCTTAAAATCGCGAATGGTAAACGGTAAATCTTCAAACGGTTCTAATTCCACAATTTGATTTTCAATTGTGGATATAGCCCTCTCCACCTTCCGATATTCTACATCAAGGTCTTGTGCTACACGAAAAACTTCTTCTAAATTAAACTTATGAAGAGCATTATCCAATTCCTCTTTGGTAATTAATAACGGAACAGGTGCCAAACCCTGAATAAATCCTTTTACTACAGGAGCAAAAATATCCAACAAAGATAAAATCGTTTGTATTTTCTGTAAATTTGTATCAATTTCTTCTGTTACAATATCAGGCCGTTTTAAGCACTCTTTCAATTCAGGATAATTAGTTAGAACATCCGTTACTTCATAAATGCCCAAACTGTGCAACGTTTTAAGCAACCGCTGTGATGCCTTCTTTGGCGATAATAATGTAACTTTTTTCATTCGGTCTATAGCCATAGCCCGTACTTTCTTTCCCTAAAACTGTTTGAGCCTATTCACAACAAATTTTACTTGCTCTTCAATTTTACTCTGCGGAACTTCACGTACCTTTCTTATTTCTGATTCACCTTCAATCTTTAATTTTTCTTCTTCTTGCTTTTCTTTCTGTTCAGCACTTTCACGATACTTCTTAATCTTTTCTTCATTACTTTTTTCTATTTCTTCTACAATCTTTTTGGCTTCTTCTTCAGCACGTTCAACAATCTTTTTGGCTTCTTGTCGAGCCTCTTCTAATATTCTTTCAGCCTTTCCCTCTATATCTAAAATTTGCTTAATAAGTATAGACATATCCCTTACCTTCTATAAAATTTCTACCATTTATACCAAAACCGAAGTATAAAAGTCAAATTACCTATATTTACTTATCGTTAGGTATATTAAAACCTTGAATTATATCTTTCATAACTCATATAATCCCTTTCGAATATGTTTTATATTAAACCAGTTCATAAAAAGGAATCCATTTATGGTACCCTACTTTATCATGACCTTGTCCATTGCCCTATATTTTGCTGAACTTCCACCAGGGACTATTGTCGCATATTCTCCTGCAAATTCTGGGATATATATAGGTTCGCCAGGTATTATTAGTCTTCGGGAATGTGTATATCTTGCGAAACATGATGAATTTGGTCCGATGTCTACCGAACATACACTTGCAGTAACTCATGTTTATCGTTCTGATGATTCTGGTAACTCATGGAGGCGAATTTCCACTGTCAGAGGGATGTTCTGGGCAAGCATTTTTGTTCACAACAACTCTGTTTATCTCTTAGGCACAGATAAACATCATGGGAACATTGTTATTCGCAAATCCGTTGACGAGGGCTATATATGGACTGAACCATCTACGCGGAATTTCGGCATTTTAGAGATTGGCCAATATCACACTGCACCTGTACCTATTATTGAGTTTAATGGCAAACTATGGCGAGCCTTTGAAGACGCCATGGGGAGTGAGCGTTGGGGTGACCGTTATAGGGCAATAGTGATGAGTGCTCCTATTGATTCCAACCTGTTAGATTCAAGAAACTGGACTTTTAGCAATTATATCGCAAAATCCAAAGATTGGCTTAATGGTGAATTTTATGCCTGGTTAGAAGGAAATATTGTACCAACAAAAAATAATACTTTAGTAAACATTTTGAGAGTGGATACTCGTAAGGGCGGAAAATGTGCAATGGTAGAGATTGATAATGATGGTAAAACAATCCATTTTGACCCTGAAAAAGGTTTCATAAATTTTAATGGTGGATCCACCAAATTCACAATCCGTTATGATGAAAAAACACAAAAATATTGGACATTGTGTAATTGGCCTACAGAAGAGGAGGTAAAAAAACAACATTCTGCAAAAATTAGAAATACATTAGTGTTAGCATATAGTCCCGACCTATTTCAGTGGACGCCGTGTAAAATGATACTACATCACCAAGATACTGAAAAACATGGTTTTCAATATGCAGATTGGGTATTTGAAAATGACGACATTATCGCTGTTGTAAGAACCGCATACGATGACTTTTTAGGCGGTGCTAACAACTTCCATGACGCTAATTATCTTACGTTCCACCGTATTAAAAATTTTAGAGACTCTTGTAATTAACAATAAGGCATACATTTTTAAGAATGAAAGGAGTGTAATAAAATGTCTAAAAATATAAAGAAAAACGTTTTGTTCTTATGTACAGGTAATTCATGCAGAAGCCAGATGGCTGAAGCCTGGACACGACACTTTTGGGCTGATATTATTGAAGCCTTTTCCGCTGGAGTCGAAAAACATGGTTTAAACTCCTATGCGGTTTATGTCATGAAAGAATCAGGCATAGATATGTCTGGGCAGTATTCAAAAACTATTAATGAATTGCCAATAAAAGATTTCGACCTCGTTATCACAGTTTGTGATAATGCAAGAGAAAAGTGTCCCTTATTTCCAGGAAAAGTCAAAGTTATCCATATCGGCTTTGATGACCCTCCATATTTAGCTCAATTTGCAAAAACAGATGAAGAAAAACTGAATATTTACCGTAGAGTTCGAGATGAAATAAGAGATTTTGTTAAAAATTTAACAAAATACCTCTAAATACAATAAATTTATATAAAACCTCTATGCTAAAAAAAATGAACAAATAATTTTTAAACTGAAACAGATAAAAATAAAATTAAACGGATGAAAATAAACGTTTCATTTTCTTCGAGATTTTATCTTGTAATTACATACATAATTTATCCTAAAACAACCCATCTCCTTTGTTCAGAGGCCTTATTTAATAGAAAAATTAAATTGTAAAATTACATATTCTTACTTGCATAATCAGTGCAAATAACATATCATTTTTATTATAATGAACTAACAACATAAGATATGCAAACATGTTAACACTATTATTCAACATTTTTATTCTTACAAATACGATTTTTAACAATGCTGATACAGCCACGCTAACTACTAAAAAAGTAATTACATTTGGCTACCAAAAATTTACAGAACAACTTTCCAATCCTGACTACATCAAACCCTTCACAGACTATTTATCTGCGGAACTTCCTGAATTTGAAATAAAATTTTTAACTCTTTCTGATGAACAGCTTCTTCAAATCATTCCATGGGGTGAACTCGACTTTATAATATGTAATCCTTACATATTCATTTATGCAGAGAATATGGCTAATTATTCTGTCATCTCAACAATCTCGCGCAAAGGACCTAATAAAAATATTGAACATCAAGCAGGGGTCATCTTTTGTAAAGCAAACCGCACCGATATTAATGATTTAGAACAACTGAAAGGTAAATCTGTCTCCGCCCCAGGTAAATATTTCTTCTCTGGTTGGATACTTCCTCTATATGAATTCAAGGTTCACGGAATAGACCCATATCAAGATTTATCATCATTAATTTTTACTGGCAGTCATGATGCAGTTGTTCGTTCGGTTCTATCAGACACTACCGATGCAGGATGTATAAGCGCATTCTACCTCCAAAAATTTATTAATGATGGAATCATACAATCCAAAGACATAAAAATATTAAATCCAAAAGATGACCGTACTATCACATTTCCACATAGTACCGATGCCTATCCCGAATCGTGTTGTATTGTCCATAACACCGTTCCAGAAGAAGTCAAAAAAAAGGTTATCATAGCACTTATAAAAATCTCCCCTGATAGCATAGAGGCACAATGTTTCGATTCAGCAGGCTGGACAACACCACAAAATTATCTCGGTGTTAAAGCATTAATAAGTAAACTCAAGCTTCCACCTTTTGACAAAGCAGAAACGGAAACCATTTCTTATTTCCTTAAACAACATCCTTACCTGATTGCTTCACTTCTTATCATCTGGACTTTGCTTATTATCTCTATTATATCCATCATATCCGCATATCGTAATATTAAAACCAATATTAAATTAGAATCACTCCTCCAACAATCAAAAATAGCCCAGAAAAAATTAGAAGAGAGTGAACGAAGATACCGCGTCTTAACAGAGCAATTTCCTGGTGTCGTCTATATATGCAAGAACGACGAAAACTATACAATGTTTTATATTACTGACGGTATCTTTGACCTTACTGGATATTCAAAAGAGGATTTACTTACATCACGCATCACATATGCCCAACTGATACACCCAGAAGATTTAGATTATGTTTACAATGAAATTAACGAAAAAATTGCTCAAAGACAAACTTTCCATCTTTTCTACCGTGTTCTACATCATGATGGATACTTCAAATGGGTTGAAGAAATTGGGACAGGTGTCTGGGATAATGATACGTTCCTTTATCTCCAGGGATACATCTTTGATATAGATGAAAAGAAAAAAAGAGAGGAAAAAGAGAAAGAAAAAACAAACCGTGTAATTCTCGAACGGGAAATCATTTCATATATTCTCACACGTCCTGAAGTCGCCGAAGGCAACTTTAACGAATTAGCACGAATCACTACCGAAGAAATTGGTAAAAAATTAAAAATTCCACGCGTTAATATCTGGCTCTTCAATGAAAATGCTACAAAATTAATCTGCATTGACCATTATGAATATTCCATTAATATCCACTCCTCTGGATTCGTATTAACGGAAGAAGATTTTGCTAATGAGTTTAAAGAATTGAAAAATACAAAATACATAGACGCACATAATGCATTAGAAGACCCACGAACCTGTGGATATGGCAAAAATTACTTAATACCCCTCGATATTAAATCTATGTTAGATGTAGGTATTCGTGTCGGTGGAAAAAATGTTGGTCTTATCTGTTTTGAATACACAAATAACAAACATACATGGGACGATGATGAAATAAATTTCGCATGTCAGGTTGCTGACCAATTAGCATTAGCAATTATCAATCAAGAAAAAAGAAAAATAGAACAACAAAGAGATTTGCTCATCAAAACTATCGAATCTACCGATGAAGGGGTTATTATTACGGATTTGGAAGGCATCATTATTTATGCAAATCCCGCAGTAACTAAAATTTCTGGAATTGAACTAAACACTATTGTAAAAAAACATATATCAACTTTCTTCAGCGAATATTTTTATCAGGAAAAAATAATTAAAAAATTAAATATACTCAAATCTGGCAAGGTAATCCGGGGTGAATATGAGCTATCAAGGCAAGAGCATATCTTCTATACCGTAGAATATGCTATCTCTCCCCTATTCAGTGAAAATGGAGAATTATTTAACCTTGTAATTACTTTTAGAGATATTACCCAAGAATTAACTATTCTTAATGACTTAAAGCAGTCCCAAAAAATGGAAAGTATCGGACAATTGGCAGGTGGTGTTGCTCACGACCTTAACAATCACCTTCTCGTAATGATGGGCTATGCAGAATTAGCAGAGAGAGAATTACCTCCTGACTCACCTGTACTTACCTATATCAAAGAAATTGAATCCTCAAATCAAAAAGCAAGCACATTAGTCCGACAGCTATTAGCTTTTGCAAGAAAACAAATTCTTAAAAAAATGGTCATAAATATTAATGATATTGTTAAAAATATATTAGGTATGATACAACGACTTATTCAAGAAAATGTCGAGATTACGACTTTATATGACCCATCAATTCCTCAGATTGAAGCAGACCCCAATGCTATTGAAGTTATACTCATGAATCTTTGTACCAATGCCAATGATGCTATGCCAGATGGCGGAAAACTTATCATCGAAACTAAAAGTATCTACCTATCAGAAGAACAAACACGAGGTATCCCATGGGCAGACCCAGGAAAGTATGTCTTAATATCTGTTACAGATACAGGTGTGGGAATGGACAAAGATGTTTTGGAACATTGTTTCGACCCATTTTTCACGACTAAAGACCCAGGCAAAGGAACAGGATTAGGGCTATCTACCGTATACGGGCTGGTTCAACAACATCGTGGGATTATCCATGCCTATTCTGAAGAACATAAAGGAACAACTTTTAAAGTTTACCTACCAGCTGTTATGGATGAGATAGAAATCAAGAAAGGTGATAAAGAGGAAGAAAGTGAAGTTCCTCTTACTGGAAATGAGACCATTCTTTTAGCAGAAGATGACTCTGCTGTCCGTTCTGTGGCTACACGTATTCTTGAGCAGGCTGGTTATCGTGTTTTCTCCGCTGAAAATGGCGAAGAAGCTCTCAATATCTTTTTCAAACACATTCAGGAAATTGACCTCGCAATCTTAGATGTTATCATGCCCGTATTAGGTGGAAAAGAGGTTTATAATAGAATTAAAAACATCAAACCCCAATTACCCGTTATTCTATCCACAGGTTATACAGAAAATTCGATACACACAAACTTCATACTCGATGAAGGACTAAATTTGCTCAATAAACCCTTTGGAAGAAAAGATTTATTAAAAATGGTACGCAAAACTTTAGACCAAAAGAAAAGTTAGCACAGTATTACAAACATTACAAACACCTTTTACATTACTGAAATATGCAAACTCCTCCATTTTCAGGGTTCGACAGAAAAAGATATATCGATTGGCTACGAATTATTGCTGTACTGCTTCTAATTCCGTTTCATACCGCAATGGTCTTCTTTGAATATGAATCCTTTTATGTTAAAGGTTCAGAAACACATCCATTGATAAATATATTTGTCTTTCTTCTCTCTCCGTGGCATATGCCCCTTTTATTCCTATTAGCAGGTATGTCTTCCTACTACGCTACCTTAAAAAGGACTGACAAAGAATATTTTATTGAACGGACACGACGCCTTCTAATCCCTCTTATTTTCGGCATCTTCATTATTGTTCCACCACAACCTTATTTTGCCTACTTAAAACACGAACCAAATACTTCATTCCTACAATTTATTTCTCAATACTTCACAAGTATTAAGGATAACTTCACAGGATACAACGGTTCATTTACCCCTGCCCATCTCTGGTTCATTCTTTATCTTTATATATTCAGTATCCTATCGATACCTTTATTTTCCATATTGAGAAAACGTTCCGAATCAATAGATAAAAAAATATCTAAACATAGTTTATTACTCCTATACCCTATCATCTCAGGATTAGCAGAGCAAATACCCTTTTTTAGTGATAAGAACCCCTTCTACTACTACACCTATTTCATTATTGGGTTCTTCATTGCATCTCACGAATCCATCGAACATGCAATCTACAAAGAAAAAGACTTATCCCTATACCTCGGCATTATAACCATGTCAACCTATATTATCATAATTTCCATTTTCCCTCCATTTGCAAAGTACTCAACTATGGATGTTCTATTTTATATCCTGCGTCGGTTTAATTCATGGTTCTGGCTTATTTGGATATTAAGTTACAGCAAAAAATACCTACACTGCACCTCAAAAGGGCTACAATATCTTACCGAAGCCTCGTATCCTATATATCTTATTCATCAAACAATCATTGTTGTTGTTGCCTATTATGTAATTCAATGGAACATAAATATATGGCATCAATTTTTCATTATTATTTTATTTTCTGTCATTCTTATATTTGTTATTTACCACTTTATTATAGGAAAATATAAAATATTGCGGTTCCTCTTTGGAATGCGTTAAAACCGTGGAGGTTCAGATATGCAAAATTATCTTCGTTGGCTATCTCGGTGGTATGTTCTATCCTTCCTGACTATTACCATAATATGTGGGGCATTCTGGACTTATAGAGTCTACCATTCGAGCGACCAATGGCTCCGAAAACTTGTCCTTGCTCAAACAACAAACATTGCGGAAAGTATTGACACTGATGTCATCAAAAATTTTACGGGTTCAGAACAAGATTTTGATAATCTACAATATAACTCTATATTAAAGAGACTTTACATCTTGAAGTCCCTTATCCCTGATTGCAAATACATTTATCTTATGGGCAGAAATGAACAAAATCAGGTATTTTTTTACCTTGATACCCAAGAAGGTACAGAACAAGAAATACCACCTGCAAAACCTGGAGAGATATACGAGGAAGCGTCTGATGAACTTATCAACTGTTTTGATACAGGTGAACCCTTCGTTGAAGGACCTTTACCTGATGAATGGGGTATCTGGATAAGTGGAATTGCACCTATTCACGATAAGGCTTCTAATAAAATAGTAGCTGTTCTTGGAATGGACATTGACGCAAAAAATTGGAAAATCCTTGTTTGGAAACACACGTATCCTACCGTTACTTTCACTTCACTCATCATCATTTTTATCCTTCTATCTGGAATAGGTTTTAGCCAGAGAAATTCAAAAAAGGATTCTTCCACCCGTCATGCTGAAGCAATCTTAGCCTTCCTTGTATCATTAACCATCGTCCTATCTATAACATGGACCGTCTATACAAATAACAAAAAACACAACTGGGAAAACTTTTTTATTACGACAAAAATAAAAATAACTAAACTAAAAGAGGATATACGAGATATACAAAAATTAAAACTGCTTACTATTGCCACTTTCTTCCAAAGTAGTGAAGAGATAACACAAGAAGAGTTCTTAAACTTCACAAAACCGTTATTAAAAGATACAAACTTTTCCTTGCTTTGGATACCTATTGTAAAACACGAACAAAGAAAAGATTTCGAAACATTAATAAAACAAAAAAGTCAAGATGATTTTTTTATTTGGGAGTTTGACACAAATGGGTCAAAAATCCCTGTGAAAGAAAAAGATGAATATCTACCCGTCTTGTATATTTCAAGTCCACAAAATATATCCCACTTAAAGGGAATGGATATAAGTTCTTACCCCTTACTTGTAAACACAGCGAGACATTCCTTAAAAACACTACGAGCATCCATGACATCACCGATAATACCAAGCTTTTTGAATGCTAATAATGAATATACAATTCTATTTCAACCTGTTTTAAAAGGGAATGAACCACAAGGCTACGTATCTATAATCATAGATATCCGCACCTTTATCTACTCTTCATTATATTATGAAGAGCTAACCTTAAAAAATGTCTGGCATAAGTTCTCATTTCTGCAAATATTTAGTCCAGACAAAATCTCCGAAATCTTTTCTTCATTTACAATAAATGATTTATCAGACGCTTTAAGGCTATCCAATGCCAATTACCTTTTCTTTCCTCTTTTGGCATTCCAAAATTTATATGGCATATTAATCACCCCTGCTAATTTGTTAGGCTACTACTCTATTTATAGCATTATCACAACTTTTAGTATAGGACTATTCCTATCTATTTTATTAACAATTACTATTTCTCTTCTTGTAAATTATAATCAATCTCTTAAAAATCTTGTAAATCAAAGGACATCAGAACTTTATCACAGCAGGGGACTTATTAAAGCAACCTTGCACTCCATCGGTGACGCTGTCATTAGTGTAGATATTACTGGAAATATTGTTGAAATAAATCGTCCTGCTCAACTTCTTTTAGGTCAAACCGACACCGAAGTTATTGGCAAGCCTATTAAAGATGTTGTTCATCTTAAAGATTACACCACAAAACAGGTAATAGAAAATCCAGTTGAAAAAACACTAAAAACAGGTAAAGAAGTAGATATCGGGAATAATACATTATTAATCTCCAGAAATGGTAAGGAATATAACATCGCCGATAGCTGTACTCCCATTCATGATTCAGAAGGTAACATGGTTGGAGCTGTACTTATTTTTCGTGATGTAACAGAAGAATACCATCAGAAACAAAAACTTATAGAAAGCGAACTATTCCAGCGAACACTTATGGAAAGTGTTCAGGCAGGTGTTATCTTGATTGATGCAGAAACCCATATTATTGAGTATATCAATCCAGCAGGGGCACAAATGTTTGGAGCGGAAAGAGAATGTATTGTTGGACATGTTTGCCATAAATTTCTATGTCCCACCGACGTTGGAAAATGCCCAATGAACAAGCCTGGGACTGAAATAATCAATGAAGAGAAAATAATACTAACAGCAAAAGGGGAGCAATTACCCGTTTTGAAATCTGCGAAAATTATAAGTGTTGGTGGGAAAAATAAAATCTTAGATTGTTTTATCGACATTTCAAAAGAAAAGAAGAATGAACAGGCATTAAAAGAAGCAAATCAAAAGCTTCAAGACGCAGTTAAAATAGCCCATGACCTTGCCATGAAAGCAGAGATGGCAAGTATTGCAAAAAGTGAATTTTTATCTAATATGAGTCATGAAATTCGCACACCGATGAATGCTATCATCGGTATGACCAGCCTCCTCTTAGATACAGACCTCAACCCCGAACAACGTTATTATGCAGAAACTATACAATCCAGTAGCGATTCTCTCCTTGCATTGATTAATGATATTTTAGACTTCTCAAAAATCGAAGCCCAAAAATTAGATTTAGAACATATTAACTTTGACCTCATAAGTCTTTTAGAAGATTTCTCTCGACTCATGGCAATAAAAGCGAGTGAAAAGGATTTAGAACTTATTCTCTCTATCGATGAAAACGTGCCCTCTTCCCTTATTGGCGACCCAGGTCGTCTACGACAGATTCTAACAAATCTTGTCGGCAATGCAATAAAATTTACTCACCAAGGGGAAGTAACAATTAAAGTGCAATGTTTAGAAACTACAGAAGAAGAGGCTTTCCTAAAATTTATTGTGAGAGATACAGGCATTGGAATTCCAAAGGATAAAATTAATCTTCTATTTGAAAAGTTTACTCAGATTGATTCCTCCACATCGCGGAAATATGGAGGGACAGGTCTGGGTCTTGCTATATCAAAACAACTTGTTGAACTTATGCGTGGTAGTATCGGCGTTGAAAGTGAATATGGCAAAGGTTCTACCTTCTGGTTCACGGTAAGACTTAAAAAACAAAAAGAGGAGAACAAACCTAAATATATCTTCCCAGAAGATTTACAAAATGTTCGTATTCTTATTGTTGATGATAACGCAAGTAATCGAGAAATCCTTCATATCCGTCTTAAATCATGGGGTGCTCGACCAGATGAAGCACCTAATGCCTTTATTGCCCTTCAAAAACTTAAAACAGCCCAAAAAGAAAATGACCCGTTCATTATCTGCATCACAGATATGCAAATGCCAGAAATTGATGGCGAGGCATTAGGAAGGATTATTCTCAGCGATGAAAAACTAAAAGATACAATACTTATCCTACTCACTTCCATCGGTGCACGCGGTGATGCAAAAAAATTTGAAGACATTGGATTTTCCGCATACCTGACCAAACCTGTTCGCCATTTAGAATTATTTGAAGTCTTAACTACATTATTGAGTTTACGAAAATCATGGCAACAAGGTGAGAAAAAACCATTCTATAATCCATTTATCTTAACACGACATAGCATTCGCGAACTTCAAAAACAGCGAAAACAATTCAATGCCAATGTGCTATTGGTTGAGGATAATGTGGTAAATCAAAAAGTTGCGGTCGGAATGTTAAATAAATTAGGAATAACACCTGATACCGCTAATAATGGCAAAGAAGCCTTGGAAATGTTGAGCAAAAAAGATTATGACATCGTTTTTATGGATATCCAGATGCCAGAGATGGATGGTTTTCAAACAACTCAAATTATTAGAGACCCTCTTTCACCAGTCTTAAATCATAATGTTCCCATTATTGCTATGACCGCTCACGCATTTGAGGAAGATAGAACAAAATGTCTGCAAGTAGGTATGGATAATTATATAGCCAAACCTATCTCTATGGAATCAATAATTGATATTTTGGAAAAATATCTACCCGATAAAACACAGAAAGATACTGAGCAAAATATTATCGTTACCGCACCTAAAGAAGATGCAAAGGAAAAAGCCTCACCCGTCTCAACCTCCTTCTTCCAAAAGGAGACCCTTTTCGATTATAAATCCTTCATGAAACGGGTTATGGATGATAAAAACTTGGCAAATACGGTTATACTCAGTTTTTTGGAAGACATACCTAAACAAATAGATACCCTAAAAACATCCATCTCAGAAAATAGAATTAATGATGCGGAACGGCAAGCTCATTCGATTAAGGGTGCTTCTGCAAATATCGGGGCTGAAAGACTTCGTGAAATTGCATCTCAGATTGAAAAATTATGTAAAGAAGGAAAAGAAAATGATGCTAAAAAATACATACCACAATTGGAATCACAATTTGAAGAACTGAGAACATACTTAAAGGAACTATTCAATGAGTGAGAATCATGCAGAAATAAACATTTTGGTAGCCGAAGATGATACTGTATCCCGATTAATCCTTACTTCCGTTTTAAAAAAATGGGGGTATAATCCTATTGATGTAACAAATGGCAAAGAAGCCCTCGAATTATTGACTAAAGACCCTCCTTTGCTTGCAATACTCGATTGGGTCATGCCTGAATTAGATGGTATTGACGTTGTAAAAATGTTTCGTAAAGCAAATAAGGAAGCATCAACATACATCATTATCCTAACCACAAAAACAGATAAAGAAGATGTTATTGCTGGATTGGAAGCGGGTGCCGATGACTATATCTGTAAACCATTTGATAATGACGAATTATGGGCACGGATACGAGTCGGACTACGAACAGCCACCTTACAAAAAAAACTAATTGAAACACAAAAAGCCCTTGAATACGAGGCTGTTCATGACCCACTCACCAGCGTCTTAAATAGACGTGGCGTATTTGAGCGACTTCAAGAAGAATTGGAACGTGCTGAAAGAAACAACCTCCAAACATGCATTGCAATGTGCGACTTAGACTATTTCAAAAAAATAAATGATACGTATGGACATCAAACAGGCGATGACGTATTAAAAGGATTTGTAAAACTCATCCGCAGTCAATTAAGACCTTATGACTTATTAGGCAGAATCGGTGGTGAAGAATTTCTTATCGTTATACCAAATATTAACAAACAAGACGCAATAAATACATTAAAACGACTTAACACCACTATCCAAGAAAATGAAATTGACACAATTACAGGGAAGCATAAAATCACAGTAAGCATAGGGGGTATACTCATTCAGGGTAAAGATACAATAGACAGTATAATTAAATATACGGATGAAATGTTATATTTAGCAAAAGAAAAAGGAAGAAACCAGGTTTGTTTTAAGGAGTTAACAAACTATGAGTAATTCAAAAAAAAGCAATCATAAAAACAATAACATAGAGAATCCTGAGTGTTCTCAAATAACATTAGCATATATATTGGACTTATTACCAACGGGGATCTTTATTAAAGACAAAAATCTAAAATATATAAAAGTAAACAAAACATATGCATGTTTCTTTAATAAACAACCGAATGAAATCATACAGCTCACCGACTCTGACCTTTTTGATAAAGAAACCCATAAACTTTTTGTAGATGCATGTAATATTGCCCTTCAAGGAAGTGCATTCCAAAATCCCGATTTTGTCCTCCAAATTAATGGGGAGAGGCGACATTTCATTGCATATATTGCCCCTTTGAAGGCTACTGATGGTTCAATTGATGTTATTTTTGGGTCTATGCTTGATGTTACTGAATTTCGAGAAACTCAAACAAATTTCAAGAACCTATTCTACTCAATGCAAGAAGCCTTTGCAGAACATGAAATGATATATGATGAAGAAGGAAATCCAGTGGATTACCGATTCATTATTGTAAATCCAGCCTTTGAGAATATGACTGGACTTAAAATAGAAAATGTCATTGGAAAACGAGTAAAAGAGGTATTACCCGACTTGGAACCCTTCTGGATTAACACGTATGCTCATGTGGTCAAAACAGGTAAACCTATCACCTTTGTAAATTTAACAAAGAGTTTAAACAGATATTATTTAGTCTATGCATATAAAACAGGTCCCAAACACTTTGCATGTATATTCACAGATATTACAGAACAAAAAAGATTTGAAGAAGAAATAAAAAGATTAAATCGTGAATGGGAAAAGGCTTACCAAAACATCAACAGTGTTATCTGGTTTTTAGATGAGGAATTCAAAATTACACGCACCAATAGTATTGTTAAGGAAATTTTAAATCTCGCCCCTGAAGAGGTATTAGGTAAAAGATGTTGGGAAATCATTCACCACACAAAGGAACCACCTTCCTTCTGCCCAGTAATAAAATTAATGAAAACAAAAAGAAGAGAACGAGCGCTATTCCAACAGAATAATAAATGGTATGAAGTGGTCGCAGACCCTGTATTTAATGATGATAACCAGATTATAGGAGTGATACATATCCTTTCAGACATTACTGAACAAAAACAATTAGAACAAGAAAAAGAAGAACTACAAAAACAACTTATACACTCCCAAAAATTAGAGGCATTAGGACGACTTGCTGGAGGTATTGCCCATGACTTCAATAATATGTTAAGTGTTATTATGGGAAATATCGAACTGGCACTTTTCAAAGAGAAGGAAATACAACCAATTAAAAACTATCTCATAGAAATTCGCAATGCTGTTGAACGTTCAGCAAATCTGACACAAAAAAATCCTTGCCTTTGCAAGGAAGCAATCTACTCAACCCAAAGTGATTAATATTAACAAAGAAATACAACAAAATCTACAACTCTTAAAAAGAATTATTCCTGAAAGAATCCTCATTGAATTCCAACCCGCTGATAATTTATGGGATGTGTTTGCGGATTCTGCCCATATCGATACAATTATACTTAACTTGTGCGTTAACGCTCGTGATGCAATTCCTAATGATGGAAAAATTACTATCAAAACGGAGAACATAACGATAGATTCAGAATTCACTAAAAAATACATTGAAGCCACCACAGGCGATTACGTACTTATCAAAATATCCGATACTGGGACAGGTATACATCCCGACATCCTGCCGCATATTTTTGAACCATTCTTTACAACCAAAAAACAGGGCGAGGGCACAGGTTTAGGTTTAGCAACTGTGTATGGAACCGTTAAACAAAATAATGGTTTTATAACTGTAGAAAGCACTGTGGGCAAGGGAACTACGTTCACTATTTATCTGCCAAGATATAAAGAAGAAACAAGCGAAAATAAAAATGACACAAAAGACTGGATACCAGAACTTGATGTAATACCCGAAGAAAAAAGAGGAGCAGTTCTAATTATAGATGATGAAAAAAGCGTCTTAGACACGTTAAGTTATATTATTTCTCGAATGGGCTTTGAACCTATCTTGACAACTGACCCAATAGAGGCTATAAAATTAGCCAAAGAAAATAAAGGTAAGATAAAGTTACTCATTTCTGATGTTATTTTACCTGTAATGAACGGCTTTGATTTATCTAAAAGAATAGAAGAATTTATCCCATCCTTAAAAACACTGTTTATCTCAGGTTATGCAGAAGAACTTATAACTCATGAACTTCAACCTTTACAAGAAGTGCATTTGCTCAACAAACCTTTCTCTATTCAAATATTAACCCAGAAAATAAAAGAACTATTAGAACTGTAATATCATCTACACGTTTATGTAAATACATATTAAACCCAATACTACACTTCATTCCCATTTTTGCATTCGCCTGATTTACGAATATTTAATCTTGTATATAACTTGCAGGGGAAACAATTACTCCTCCAGACAGCAATACCTGCACTATTTTCAGGAAAGACTTATCTTGAATATATTAATGAGGGTTAAATAAATACCCACAAGGATAAAAATTATCCCTGTAATCCTTCGTGCCCAGAGTTCGGCAGATGATAAAAAATTATATGCTTTACTAACTTTGGATGTGCTAAATGAAATAAGAAAAGCAAAAATAATAACGGGAATACCCGTGCTAATTCCATAGAAAAATGGGACTGTAAAATCAGAGCCTGTTTTTGTAGCCAACGGTATTAATCCACCAAAAAATAATGCAGCGGAGGTTGGACAAAAGGATAAGGCAAAAAGTAATCCAAGTAGAAAAGCCCCTAACAATCCCCACTCTTCAACTTTCTTATTAAAGTTTTCCATCTTAAAAGATATATTGAGATTAATTTTTATAAGGTCGAGAAGAAACATCCCTACGATGATAAGAAGAGGTCCAATAACTTTATTCATATATTTCTGCAGGAAATGTGAAAGAAACGGCATATCTAACAAACTTTTCACAAGTATAAAACTGAGTATAATATAGGCAATAGTTCTACCTATGGAATAAACAAACCCATTCAATAGAACGAAACCGGGGTGCGTTATTTTCTTAGATATATAGGAGATAGCAACAATATTTGTTGCAAGAGGGCAGGGACTGATAGATGTTAGGAGACCCAGATATACCGCAGATGAGAGAGCCAATAAAAATTGCATTCCGTATTTATCCCTTCAAATAGTGACGGACATTTTCCTGTATGTAGTCATAATATTTTACTTTATCTCCATGAACCAGTTCCCAGACCCTCTCTAAACGTTTCCAGTCTTGAGGTTTTCCATTTACATTCCATTCTACAACAACACAACGTGTAGATAGTTGAAAGTCCTGTATAAAATGCTCATTTTGCGGTTCCTCAACATTTACACTTCGGAATTCCAACTTCCCTGTTTCCAATTCCGTCTTGAAGGCATTTTCAACTGCTTCTTTTGCATACTTTTCAATTGCTCGACATGTAGGACAACGAGCAGTTCCATGAAAATAATACACAATAACCTTTTCATTAATTTTTGAATTAGTGGCAGTATCTTTTGAAGAAGTGCTATCCTCTTGTGGAACCTCTTCTTTAACTTGTTTCTTCACATCAGAAACAATAACTCGATTGTTTCTGACTTCTGAATATACAAGATAACCTAATGAAACACAAACAAAAAGAATTAGTAAAGCAGAGATAATATTTTTCATATCTTCTTCCTCTAAATTATAATTATAATGTAATATCGTAGGATTATGATGCTAATATCTTTTTTATTTCTTCAACGGAAGGGACTTTCCCTGCTGTCTTTACTTCACCATCAACAACCAGTGCGGGTGTCATCATAACTCCATAGTCCATGATTTTCTGGATGTCGGAAACTTTTTCAATATCACATTCCATTTTAAGTTCATCTACTGCGGTTTTTGCGTTGTTATATAATTGAACGCATTTCATACAACCGGGACCTAACACTTTAATTTCTTTCATATTTATTCTCCTTTAGCATGGGTTGTTAATATTCTTATTTTACCAAATTACCAAATATATTTTCAAATAGATATTCGGGTATAATATATCTCTGTTATTTTTAACGAATATTAGATATATTAGGTAATATTTTTATAAAAAATTCAAGTTGAATTTTATTTGGCTATTTTGCTATAATTTCAAATAGCCAATAATTTGTTATAAGGAAATCATTATGAACAAAAAATTAAAAGACAAATATGAATTACATGCTCAGGTACTAAAGGCTCTATCTCATTCAACACGACTTTTCATCGTCAATGAATTAGCCCAAAATGAAAAATGCGTCTGCGAACTACAAGAATTGATTGAAGATGACATATCTACAATTTCAAAACATCTATCTGTATTAAAACAGGCAGGTATTATCGAAGACCGAAAAGAAGGTTTACGGGTATATTATCGGTTAAAGTTAAAATGTCTCCCTATGTTTTTATCATGCATAGAAAACATAATTATTGAAAAAGCAAAAATGCAATTTGAGATTTTAAATCTATCCCAAGAATAACGTCTCCAAACTTAAATTAATTCAGAAGGAATCAAATTATGAATTTCAAACAAGAGTGGAAAATTTTATTTCTGATTGTCTTAATATTTTTTGTCTGTTATTTTCTCCCTGTTGGGACACCTCGTTTTGATAATGCAGTAATGGAAGCACTTTATCTGATTAAATGGTATGCACGGGAACATGTATTACTATGCCTTGTTCCTGCTTTTTTTATTGCGGGTGCTATCGGTGTGTTTATCAGTCAGAACTCCGTTATGAAATATCTCGGAGCCGATGCCAATAAGTTTATCGCTTATGGAGTAGCATCGGTATCAGGAACGATTCTGGCTGTCTGTTCCTGCACCGTGTTACCTCTTTTTAGTGGTATATACAAAATGGGTGCAGGATTAGGACCTGCCACTGCGTTTCTCTACTCCGGGCCAGCAATTAATGTATTAGCCATTATCCTTACAGCCCGTATATTAGGTTTAGAATTAGGGCTTGCTCGTGCTATAGGAGCAGTTTTATTTAGTATTATTATTGGACTGTTAATGTTTCTAATCTTTCGCAAGGAGGAAATCCAGCGAACTCAAAGGCATGCAAACATGCCTGTTTCAGAACCTACACGACCTCTATGGAAAACTGCCGTTTTCTTTGCATCCATGATAGCAATACTTGTATTTGCAAATTGGGGAAAACCCGAAAGTAATACAGGGTTCTGGTATTTTATGTTTCAATATAAATGGATATTTACTTCTCTTTCCGGAGTTATTTTAGGGATTATTCTTGGATTATGGTTTGAAATTCAATGGTGGAAAATTATTGTTACTGCTATGGCATGTATTATCGTTGCAATTCTTTTTCCACATGAACCCGTAGTAGCATTTTCTGTTGGTTTTATCGGTCTTTCAATTATCACACTGACAGGAACAGATGAAACAAAGGAGTGGTTCTCCTCCACATGGAATTTTGCTAAACAGATACTTCCTCTTTTACTCGCTGGTGTATTTATAGCAGGCTTTTTATTAGGCAGACCGGGTAATGAAGGGGTAATTCCCAATGCATGGGTCTATACCGCAGTAGGAGGAAATTCCATCCGTGCCAATTTCCTCGCATCTATAGTTGGCGCTTTCATGTATTTTGCCACACTCACGGAAGTCCCCATATTGCAGGGGTTAATCGGTTCCGGTATGGGCAAAGGACCTGCATTAGCACTTTTATTAGCAGGTCCTGCATTATCTCTTCCCAGCATGATAGTTATATACAATATTTTAGGATTGAAAAAAACAGTAACCTATATTTCCCTTGTTGTCATTATGGCAACTATCACAGGCATTCTGTTTGGAGTTATCGTTTAATAATTAAAAATAAGGATTTTTTTATGAATAACTCAACAGTAAAAAGATTATCATTTTTAGAAAGGTTTCTAACCTTATGGATTTTCATTGCTATTTTTGTAGGTATTGGTATAGGTTTCTTCCTTCCATTCATTACCCAGATTATTACAAAGATGCAAGTAGGGACTACATCTATTCCTATTGCCATCGGACTGATTCTTATGATGTATCCGCCACTTGCACGGGTTAAATACGAAGAAATGGGTAGGGTTTTCCAAAATAAACGGTTATTAACCTTATCATTAATTATGAACTGGATTATAGGTCCTGTGGTAATGTTTTTTCTGGCAATCATCTTTTTACGAAATTATCCAGGATATATGATAGGGGTTATTCTCGTTGGATTGGCAAGATGTATAGCAATGGTTATTGTCTGGAATGAATTAGCAGAAGGAGACCGAGAATTAGCAGTGGGTCTGGTCGCCTTTAATGCTGTATTTCAGGTGCTTTTTTATGCAGTGTATATTTATATTTTTATTACCATCTTCTTGAATTTATTGGGATTGGCAAGCGGTTTGAATATAAACATTTCTATAGTTGACTCCGCTAAAACGGTGTTCATCTATCTTGGCATACCTTTCCTCGCCGGAATATCTACCCGTTTTGGACTAATTCGTCTCAAAGGGAAAGAATGGTATGAGAATTCGTTTATTCCCAAAATAAATCCGATTACATTGGTAGCATTATTATTCACAATTGTCGTTATGTTTTCATTAAAAGGTGAATATATCATTAAACTACCGTTAGATGTAATACGAATATCCATTCCACTGGTGATATACTTCTTTTTTATGTGGTTTGTTACTTTCTTTATATCTAAAAAAATGGGGGTAGAATATTCTAAAACAGCCACTGTAGCCTTCACTGCCGCAAGTAATGACTTTGAATTAGCAATAGCAGTAGCAGTTGCAATTTTTGGAGTGCATTCTGAACAAGCCTTAGCTACCGTAATTGGACCCCTGCTGGAAGTTCCTATCTTAATTAGTCTGGTAAATATCTCATTAAAATTAAAAGAAAAGTTTGCAAATAAATAACAGGCTTTTTAA
>DAOSBX010000025.1:0-6019 GCA_035361075.1 Candidatus Hydrogenedens sp.
ATGGTGCACCAGTACCGCCGGCACTTCCTCCTGCTCCGCCAGCACCACCATTACCGCCCGCTCCACCATTACCACCAACACCACCTCCTGCTCTACCCGCAACATCGCCAGATACGCTTACAGGGGAATTCCATGTTATATCTCTTGTTCCTGCTATTACCAATGGATTCGTGCCAAAAACAGTAATAGTTACTCCGCTCGGCACATTAATTGAGCGGAAGTTGAACTTTCCAACTTTGTTACCACCACCTATGTCTAATAATTGTCCTTGTATCTGTGCGGATGAGTTAACCTGATAATAGGGCTGTAAAATATTCGTCCCAGTATAGAAGATAAGCGTATCTCCGGAATTGACTGATAAGTCACCAAGTATGCCACTACTGGAATATATATCTGTGGAAGTGAATGGTGGAAGTTTAAAGTAGTAGTTAGGATAAGTATAATCCTGATTTGAGTTACCAGCAATATCTGTGCAGGCACTATTTGGAATAGTAACCGTGACAAATATATCTGAACTTCGTGCTACTGTAATACCGAAATTATATGTCGTTCCACTCCCTGAGAAGTTCGTGACCTGAGCAGTACCCGAACCTGCTACAGTCAATTGAATATCGCCTGCGTTAAATCCTATGACTGGTTCGTTGAATGTTGCTGTGAATGTAGCGTAAGTAGTTTCATTCGGTTGAGGCGTATCCGCAGTAATGAGGACTGTCGGCGAGGTAATATCAATTGTGTAGTATTCGCCCGCATTGTAATTCGCATTGCCTGCACCGAAATTCTGCCCGAGTGCATTCCCAAGCACGCGCCAGTTTGTGTCGTAAATTGTATCGCGGTCAATCAAATCTATACTGATATCGCCCTGTCCTGTTCCACGATTTATAGTTACGGTTCGAGAATTACCGGAACCCGTCACGGATACAACTGAAGCACCTGAAAATCCGGTCCCGTCAATGACAAAGTCATCTACTGTGACATTTACTACATCCTCTGTGAATGTAACGATAAACTCTAAAGTCTGTGCATTAGTAGGATTTGGAGAAGATGGATTGCGAGTTATCGATGCCACAAAAGGTGGAGTCGTGTCAATCAACCAGCTGGCGAAAAACTGATACAATGTGTGCCCGCAAAGGTCTCGATAGCCAGTTGTATTCAAATGTATTGGGTCATCTCCATTACTTGCAAGCCCTGCACGGGCAGTTGGGTACTCAATAAAGCCACCGGGGTATGGGATGTAATTCGGCGGGTCACCAGGAATAGGGCTTATATTACTCGCAAATGCTGGGCGATACACCGGTCCCTTATCCCAAAATCCTGGATGACCATGTCTGTATTGTTGTAAACCGAAATTATGGATATATGCAACACGGTTGCGCGTGCTTGCGATATTTCGCTTGCGCCAGCCTAATTCTACAAAGGCAGAATTTAACTCGCTGGGCGAGGGGTTATTTAAGTTAGCCTGCATTAAAATCGCTGACTGATTCCCTGCCAGTGCTAATTCCCAGATATTGACGAAATCGTAGTCAACAAAACCTACTTTAATATCCGGGCGAAGCGAAAGGATATAATCCACAACAGTTGCTAAATCCTGCTCTATCTCGTCAAAGACATCGTTGTTCGGTCCAGGTTGTGGTTGCATCCCATTTTTCCATTTCCAGAGCAAATCGTTACCCCCTAAACTGAGATGGACGATATCTATTGAGGGATTGTTCATAATGGCGTTGTATAGTGAATATGTTCGGACGGGATTATTATTATCTCGTGGATTAGGCCAATCATCTGCAAAATGCTCAGCCATTGTTCCGCCGATAGCCACTTTGTCACCACGGACTTCCCAATCACCTAATCCGTAATAATTCAGAACATAAGGCCAGATATTATCATTCCAGACTATCTCTGCCCAGCTATCACCCACAATCAAGATACGTGGAGTCCCTGCCTCTGAAACAAAGGCTATCAAAAGGAGATATAAACACATAAAGACAGTTAACCATAAATTGGTCTTTCTAACAATCATCATTTCTTCCTCCTTATAGTTATAAGAACATTTAACATGTTTATATTATATAAAACTTTAGTTATAATTTAAAAATTGTTCGGAACTATATAATGTATATATCTACATAAAAAACAGCTATAAAAGTTGAGATATTTCTAAATTATTTTCAGTATCCAGTCGTAAATCATTTCAGTCCGTAATAAGGATATTAGATATAGAAAGTGTAATAACCCTGCAAAATATACTTCACCTGTGTGTAATGTAGGCTCAATACGAGATGGTATTAATTAGATATTACAGCCGTTATTTTTTAGTTAATTGGTCAAGATGTTGTATTGCATATTCAAGAACAACGTCTTTTTTATTGGTGCCAAGCTGTTTTAATGTATCGGTGGTTATAGGAACTTTTACAGATGGCACAATACCCCCTACCCCCTGTGCATTTGCCTCTATTTGTATTTGCCCTTCTTTATTCAGAGACCGTGCTACAGGGTAGGACAATGTAATTCCGTTAGGCATGCGAACATCTCCACCGGGAACACCCATTGCGCCTCGTGTTGTGCACATACCAATTATGTATACGTTTTTCTGCCTACTTAACACAGAGGCAAAGCCTTCAGCACAACCCGCCGTGCCATAATCAACTAAAACTACAACTGGTCCACGATAATGAAGTGGCAACGGCTTTATCATAATACGGTCACCAGGGCTAATTTTAAATGACTTGTCCTTCTTGCTATAGAAAGCGAGGTCGTGAAAGAACGTTTCCTCTTCGACAAAATAGCCTGCAAATTTAGGTATAAGTTCGGGGTCTCCGCCTGTGTTCCCACGCAAATCAATAATAAGCCCTGGAACACTGTCTCGGATAAATTCGCTAAGTGCTTTCTGGAATGCTTGTGCCGGAAATGGTGTGCCAACACTCGGAGAAAAGAAGAGGATGCGAAAGTAACCATACCCTTCCGAAAGTTTCTTTTTCTGAATCGGGCTATCCATCATACCTACACTCACTTTGTCCCAAACGGGCATCTTTAATGTTGCATAATCATCTTTTTCAGCAGTCATCATTATCGTAAGCGGTTGTGGGTTATCCGGGTTTAAAAAGGTTATCTCCGCCTGCTTGCCTATAGGTGCTCTTCCTAACAATTTACATTTTTCCCATATTTTTCCGTCATTGGTTGCCGGCGGTGTATCTGCCCATAATATTGATGTACCTTCGACAGCCTGCTCTATTGGTTGTTTATTCCACTGGACAATTTCTGCACCTACCTGCATCCCTGATTTCTCTGCTGAACTACCAGGGTTTACATAGTAAACAATATAATGCCCATCATCAGTTCGGGTCATCGCAAACCCATAACCACCACCGATAGCGGTCTCTTTAACTTTTTCATCCGTTTCGATACGTACATTTGCATCGGGAATTGAATACATAAATTCACGTAGAGCTAAATAGAACGCATCTCTGTCTTTTTTATCTTTCGCCTGTTCCACTTTCTCTGCATAGGTCTTTCTTAACTGTTCCCATTGGATTGCTTTCCATTCTGTATAAGGGTATTCTCTTTCTATTTGGTCACAGAGTCGGCGGAATGACTTCTTCCACGTTAACAATCGATAATCGCCTTCACCACTCATTAGCAATGGGATTTTTGGCAATGGAATAGGCAATTCAGGGAGTGGAACCGCCACCATTGGCACTTCCAGTTTTGTTAAAGGTATTTTTGCACGGGTGCAACCACTTTCAGTTCCAAGGAAAACAAGAACGAAAATTAAAAATGTCAGGCAGACAGGCTTAAAGATACGTTTCATATTTCAAAACCCAACTTTTTTGTGAGGTGTTAAATTTGTATATTTATTTTATATTATTTTTACCCGATTAAGTTTCATTAATTTTAATTTATTTTAGACATCCAATCAAATCTTCTATATTATGTTACAACATGACAATAAAAAATTGGAGAGTTGGGACAATATAAGTTCCCAATAGATGTAGCGGTTTTTAGGGTTTGCGGTGAATAATAGTTAGATTGCCACGACGTAGATTATGTTGTGAGAACTCATCTTGAATGATTGTTTTCACAAATTGTCCGCTGTGGAATAGGCCTAACACCTTTGGGGATTGGCACAAGTAGTATGTATCTTCTGACAACCAATGGGACAAAAATTTTGCTAACCGCTCTGGATGTTCCACACCCTTTGACGTGACAATTCTTATTTGTTTTTCAATCGATGCCAATTCTTTTACACATGCTGGAAATTCATTACAAATAACCTTTGTATTGTTCAACTGAAATTTAGAGATGAGCATTTGTAAAAAACCAACTTTTCTTATTTTCCTTTCGACGAGGATAGCTTTGATTTGCTTGGATATAAGTAAGATAGGTATCGCTGGAAATCCGCTACCTGTGCCGATGTCTAACCAAAATCCCTCTCCATCTATCAACTTCGGAAGTATATACGGTACCAAACTTAAACTATCTTCTATATGATGTATACATTTCTCACTCAGGTCTGTTTTAGACACCAGACCCACCACATCATTCCACTGTTCGAGCAGGTCAAGAAATGTTTTTATATCTTCCTGCCACGTCTGCCAATTTATAGGATATTGAGATAATAATGTTGAGTAAATTTGAATATTCACAATTGCACTTTTACACATCAAAATTTGCTAATGGTTTGCTCTCTATTTTAACATAAAAATGATTATTTTAGTACTTACAAAACGAAAGGGATATATATGAACTTATTATTTTCACGTCGAACACTATTGAAAGGAACTATCATGGGAATGGGAATGTTCGCTACTGGCTCTGCCTTTTCGGCACAGGATAATAAAGTCATAAAGGGTTTTGATGAGACAAATAGCAATACAGACACCACCCGTAAATGGGAACCTGTTTCTGACCGTAAAATTAAGGTTGGTATTGCTGGCTATGGTGTCTGCAAATTTGGGTCTGCTTTCGATTTTCAAAACCATCCTAACGTTGAGATAGTTGCAGTCACAGACTTAATTCCAGAACGATGCGAAGGTCTTGCGAAGGAATGTCGCTGTTCAACCACATATCCATCACTGGAAGAAATGGTAAAAGATAAAAATATAGAGGCGGTTTTTGTCGCAACAGACGCACCAAGTCATGCAAAGCATGCCATCTTATCACTGAAACATGGGAAGCATGTGGCAAGTGCTGTTCCCGCAGTATTCGGCTCGTTAGAAGATGCTCATGAGTTATATGAAACAGTAAAGTCAACAGGATTAAATTACATGCTTATGGAGACCAGTGCCTATCGGAACGATTGTTATGCCATGCGAACCCTATATCAAGCGGGAGCCCTTGGGGAACTGGTCTACTGCGAAGGGGAGTACTACCATTATTTAGACCCACCTATCGATTCGTATAAAGGCTGGCGTATCGGCTTGCCTCCACAATGGTATCCTACGCATTCCAATGCCTATTACATTTGTGTTAGTGGCGGTTATTTTACGGAAGTGTCTTGCCTCGGTATGCCAAGCATTATACCCATGCTAAAAAAGGAGAATAATGTATATCAAAACCCATTCGGCTCAGAAATAGCCCTATTCCGCACTAAGGAAGGTGGTATGGCTCGGATGGCTGTCAGCTGGGACACACCAGGCTTCGAAGGAGAAGTAGGTCGTGTTCGTGGACAGAAAGGGTGCGTTACAGGTACAGAGTATCAAGGGATTACAGACATATCAAAGATTAATATTCAGAAACCACCATTACCACCGTCGGTAAACGCAGGAGGACATGGCGGTTCTCATGGCTACCTAACAGAAGAATTTATCCGTTCCATTCTTGAAAATCGAAAGCCTTACCTTGATATTGCTATGGCACTCAATATCACCGTATCTGGTATCGTGGCTCACCAGTCCGCACTTAAAGACGGCGAATTAATGAAAATCCCCGTATTTCAATAAATATCCGATGCATTAACATTGAATATAAATAAGGTAATTATGGAATAACTATCTATTTTCGGTATTTTTTATGACATTTAAAAACC
>DAOSBX010000025.1:6119-50224 GCA_035361075.1 Candidatus Hydrogenedens sp.
ACCTGCAAATCACAATCCTGAAGAATGGATACGGGAAATAACAACTGAAAAGGGTAATGATAAAATAACTTGCATTTTGAAGCTAATACATATCAAGACGGGGCTTGTTGTGCGATATAAGGCTGTTCAATATCTTCATTTTCCAGTACTTGAATGGACTGCTTATTACAAAAATGAGAGCAATAAAAAGACCCCTATATTACAAGAGTTAAAAACAATAGATACAGTATTTCCTGAATTCAAAAATCAACAAATAATTCTGCATCGGAACAAAGGGGATAACTGTTCTGCGGATAGTTATGAACCTATTGATGAACCAATGAACCACGGCTCCGAAATTAACCTCGCAAATACAGGTGGACGCCCAACACAAACCACATTTCCCTATTTCAATTTTCAAAAAGACGATGGCGGTCTTATTTTCGTTATCAGTTGGGCAGGGCAATGGTCCTGTCGGTTTTACCGCGATACGGATGGAAGTTTACATATTCAGGGGGGACAGGAACTTACACATTTTAACTTGTACCCTGGAGAAGAAGTTCGCGGACCTATGGTTGTACTGCTATTTTATTCTGGGGACAAGCACCGTGGACAAAACCTATGGAGGCAATGGATGATACATTGTAACCTCCCAAAACAGGATGGGACACCACCTAAAGTACCCATGCTACTTTCATGTAGTGCCACTTCGGTAGAGGAAACATATCAAGAAAATACAGAAAGTCATAAAATGCTCATTCAGAAATATATTGACCGTGGCTTTCAATTAGATTATTGGTGGATTGATGCGGGTTGGTATCCTTGCGACAGGAACTGGCCCAAGACAGGCACATGGGTTATAGATGAAACAAGGTTTCCAGGTGGTTTTAAGCCAATTTCGGATTTTGCACATAGTAGAAATATAAAATTACTTGTATGGTTTGAGCCTGAGCGTGTCCATGCGGGCACATGGCTCGCTGAAAATCATCCGGAATGGATATTAGGTGGGGAACAAGGGGGATTGTTGAACCTTGGAAATGCTGAGGCAAGAGATTGGCTAACAAACTATATAGACAATTTCCTTACTAAAGAAGGTATTGATTTATACCGACAGGATTTCAATATAGACCCATTAGAATTCTGGCGGAAGAATGATACTCCAGACAGGCAGGGAATCACAGAGATTCAGCATGTGGAAGGATATTTTGCATACTGGGATGAACTGTTGCGTCGTCATCCCAATATGTTAATTGATTCCTGTGCCAGTGGTGGTAGACGCAATGATTTAGAAACTTTACGACGGGCTGTGCCTCTCCTACGAAGTGATTACATTATGGAGCCTATCGGCAATCAATGCCATACATGGGCACTTTCGGAATGGATTCCTTTCAATGGGACTGGAACATCCAAAACTTCCATTTACGAAGTTATGAGTGTCTTTACTTCCAGTTTTACCGCTTGTTGGAATCAGCGAGATGATACCATAGATTGGGCGATATTAAAGAGGCTAATAGATGACCGATGTATCTATGGGGAGTGCTATTATGGTGATTACTACCCATTAACACCATACTCCCTAAAACCCGATACATGGATAGCGTGGCAATTTAATTTACAAAGTAAAGGCAAAGGATTTGTTCAGGTATTCCGCCGAGAACAATCTGAAACAGAAAGTATGCGATTGCCTTTGTATGGTCTGGAATTAGACACTAAATACCACATTGCATCGCCAAGCAAAGAAGGTCAATCTTTAGAACTTACAGGAAAGGAATTAACAGAACATGGAGTCCCTATAACACTCCCTGAAAAGCCTTCCGCAATATGCCTCGTGTACGAAAAAATGAAAGGGTAAAATCCACCAAAAGGCTGTAGAATAAGATTAAGATGAAATTGTGTTACCATTAACGCACAAAGGACATAGAATGTACATGTATAATAAAAGGCGATATGCATATCTCACTTTAAGATAATGAGACATCCCTCCAGTGTAAGAGCACTTAGGCAAAAATGTTTATGAAAAACCTTTCACGTCATAAAAAAATGGTATAAGAGGGATATTTATATCGTCATGGAGGAATTACTCAAAAACTTTTTCCTCTATTTGGTCAGCATGTGGTGCATCGAGTTCGACATCTCTACTTTTGTTTGTCGCCTCAGGTCGTAAGGCTTCTTTGTACCATTCATTTTGAATAATCAGGTCCATAATCTCATTAGTGCCGACCCAAATCATAGAGAGGCGGATGTCACGGACAATTCGTTCTAATGGGTAGATATTCGTATAGCCAATACCGCCCATAACTTGCATACAATTGTTTGCGATAGTCCAAGCAGATTCAGTAACAAATTTTTTAGTTTGTGAAATCATTCGTCGTATTCGTCCTGGATGCACTTTTCCAGAATCGACTGCCCGTGCGGTGCTATACACCATAGCCCGTGAGGCATCAAGGAGCATAACACTGTCTGCCACTTTAAATCCGACCGCTTGAAAATTTGCAATGGGCTGTCCGAATGCTTTTCGTCGTGACGTATACTTTGTAGCAATTTCGATGGCTGGACGTACGGAACCGATAGTCATTGCGGAAGTCCCCAACCGCTCTGGTATCATATTTCGCACAAAGACATCGAATCCGCCATTAATGCCGTTCAAGGCAAAACGTTCTGGAACTTTCACTTCGTTAAGAATAAGCCTACCAGCACCTCCACCACGCACGCCCATTAAACCATAGATGTATTTTGTTTCTACCCCTTTCGTTCTGGGCACCATGAAGCATGTTAGTCGTTCATGGTCTTGTCCATCTGGGTTTGTTACTGCATAAACCATAAACCAATCTGCACCTTCCGCACCTACAATAAACCGTTTTTGTCCTGTAATAACCCAGTCACCACCTACTTTCTTGGCTTTAGTAGTTGCACCGAAGAAATCGGAGCCTCCTCGTGGTTCGGTTAGACATTCTGCGGTACATACTTCACCACGTAGAAGAGGGATAACTATCTCCTTTTTTAATTCATCAGAACCAAAGGCAACTATTGCCTCTGCAACAATATCTCCACCGACACCCCAGAGACACGCCAATGAGTAGCTCGCAACACCTACCTCCTCTGCAACGATAATGTCATCAACCCAGTTTAACCCACGTCCACCATATTCTTTTGGAATCCGTATTCCCAATAGGTTTCGTTTGCCAGCTTCTTTCAAAAATTCACGGGGAAACTGCACTTTATCTGCATCCATATCGAGAATTAATTCACGGGGAACCCATTTTGCAAATTCACGGGCTTCATCACGAAGTTTTATCTGCTCTTCAGTCATCATAAAATCGAACATTTTTATAATCCTTATGTTTGAGGTTCAAATCATGGGTTTGATTTTGCTATCTCCGATATAAAACCTTCAACTGCTGAAAATATTTGTTCTTTTCCAGAACTGTTTAATATTCCGTGTCGTGCACGATTGAACATAAGAAGTTGTTTTTGTTCTGAGCGTATATTTTGGAAGATAATTTGTGCACTGTCAGGATTAACCGTTTGGTCATTGGAACCCTGAATTATAAGGGCTGGAACGGTAATCTGTGGAAGGAGTTCCTCCGTTTGTTCCATCAGTAGCCGAAGTTGTCGCAATCCACCTAACGGATTTTTTTGATAGTTGATGTGTGGATTTTCGGGATGATGGTCAAACAGTTCCCAGCCACCACCACCAAATTTCTTGAGAACGACATTTAAGGTGGATATTGTAGGAACAAGATGAATAGCATAATTCTGCAGTTTAAGTGGGGCTGAGATACTAATTACACCTGCAATGTGATTTTGTTTATTCGCAGTGGCTGATAAGACAAGGCAACCGCCAGCGGAGAACCCGCATAAAAACACCTTTTCACAACAAGCGAGCATACATGCAATACCACGGTTTAAGGCATCATACCATTCTGTCCATGAAGTATTTGCAAGATCTAACGGTGATGTACCATGCCCTTTAAGTCGAACACCATACACAGAGTAACCACAGCGGTATATATATTCCGCTAATGCACGGACTTCCATAGGTGCTGATAGGTATCCATGGCAAAATACAACACCAACACGTGCACCAGAGACATGCTTGAAAAAAGGTTTTCCTACTTCCGCATCTTTACTCCATTCTGGATGGAAGGCTTTCATATAGTCATCTTCAAATATGTTTACATCAGAATAATATAAGTTTAGGGCACATCTTCTGGATAAAAATAGGTCGGGCACCCACTTAATTTTATTTAGTACCTTTTTATCTTGTGGGAGAACCGACTCACTATTTATAATCCTTAATTTTCGTAATAATCGGTATGGGTCATTGCGATATGCTGTGGTTGATGACGCAAAAACTCGCAATCCTTTTGTTTGTCTTTCACAATACCCACATTTTTGAAGAAAGTCGATAGTCTTATCCCATGGAGAAAACAATTCACCAGTTAAAATTTTATTGTAAACAGTTTTCAAGTCTTCAGCAATGCTTGATGATGTACTATTTATCGTATGTTCCAAAAGTAAGAGGAAGCGATTTCGAAAACTCTTCCACGTATATTTTAGGGGAAGCAAGGTCTGAATTAACGTAAAAAGAAGGGTTTCAAAATCAGGGGATGTTAAACCCTGAAATTTGCCGAACAATTGTTTAACAGATTCATCTGAGGCATTAAGGAGAAAATTCAGTGGGTATTTTACAAAAATTATCTCTAATAGATGTTTATCGTCAAGCAATGTATTTTCCGTGTCTATCGTTTTTAACGCACCGTATGCTAACTCTTCGTATGATATATCACAAATGCTATCTAAAGGATTGGAATTAAATACGGAAGGGCAAAAATGGGTATTGAAAATATAGATAGATGTTTCTTCCAAATTCTGGTGAATAGTCTTTCCTGAGGTTTCCTCTTTCGGATGTGTGCTCCAGAGAAGGTGGTATTCTTTCTGAATCTCGTCAATAAGTCCTCGAATACTTTTTATTCCGAGATGATACATCAAAGATTGTTCTTTATCCATAAATAAACCATAGGGAAACCACAGGAAATATATGTCCTTTTTTTGTTGGTCTTCAAGCCATTTTTGAGGTTCATCTAAGATTGAGTAAATATCCAGTCCTCTTTGCGCAATGTAATTTCCGAGCGGAGTGTCCAATAATCTTTTAGGAGCAATAATTTTAATTTCCCCTGCTAATTCCTTTGCAAATATGTACGGTATCATAAGAAACTCTGTTATGGAATAATATAAGGGGATAAGGAGCATTCGTCCTGAACGTGAACGATTCGGTGGTTCATACATCAAACAGCGGGTATTAAAATACTGGCTTCCTGTTTGCATTGCCCATGGTTTTAGAGTAAATACAGACCACTGATATTTTTCTGAGTTCTGCCACATTGTTTGCTTATTGCCTGCTCAATCTCATCTTTTATTTTTCTTTACTGGCATGACCGACTTCTGACGAATTGTAAATGAGCAAATGTTGTAGATGCTCTGCACTATCCGAATCTACTTCTTCAAATTTGATTCCCATCCCATCGGCTTCAATACGGACAACTGTTCCCTTGATATTCAATGCCTGCTTATCTTGCGTCCCCGTTAGAAATAGATGGATTCTCACAGGTGTATTTTTAGGAAACGTTTTTTCTGTTCGGAACCATAGTCCTTTCATACTTATATTTTCTGTTTGCCCTTCTAACAAGATACCATTCGAGAGACGCACTTCTGCACTCAAGCAAATATGGCATCGGGCATATTCCCTTAAATCCTGCTTCGGTAGTTCCGTTTTCGTCTCACTTATCTTTTGTTTATCTTCATCTCTTTTCTTAAACTTTGACATTTTTAACCTCCTTAATTCGAGGCGATTCTTTTTTATTCACTCTATTCACTCTATCATCATACCACAACTCTTCTCTAATTTCATCGAAATTGTTATGTTTGGTTTTGTAATTTATCATACATTTAATTATAATCATATAATCATCAAATTATCACAAAACATATATATAATAGGGATGCGATTATTTATGATACGGAGAATTATCTTAATCACTGTCATTTCAGTAATTGTAGTAGGTGCTATTACTGCATTAACAACGTTAACCATAGATGATTATTACACAGCGACTGCATTACTGGTCATGACACCAGTACCTCTTAATAGCAAAGATTACGTTCCGAGCATTTTATCTGAACGAGATGATATCCCCTACCGTGTTAGTTTTCTAACATTGAATGAAGTACCCACATTCCCTATGCCAGACTATGAACAAATATATACATCTGATGAAATCATAGAAAAGATTCTTTTATTCTTATCTAGCAAAGAGGAGTTTAAGAACGTAAAATTATCTCGAAGCAAAATTCGAAAATCTTTATCTATCAAATCGAAAATATTCTTTCAGGGGACAAATCAAATTCAATATCAGCGAATTATACAATTACAGTTCACTACAAAAAATCCAGAACTCTCCGCAGAGGTGTGTAACTACTGGGCAGAATTAGGTATGACAAAGATTGAAGAACTCCGTCAGGGACCAATAAAAGATGGTATCGCTTATTTAGAGAAAACCTTAGACGAGAAAAAAGCCAAGTTAGAAGCAAAAAGGAAAGCCATTGAAGAGTTGGAAGCAAACTATCATTTACCAAGTTTGGAATCACGAATTGGTGAATTAGAAAATCAGATTACATCCTTCAGAATTCAGCAAATAAATCTCACTCTGGAAATTGACCAACTCGAAAAAATGATAAGCATTAACAAAGACAGGCAAGGAACAGACATACCAAGAACCCCCATCCCTGGAAATGAGAATTCTTCCAATGCCGAATCAAATGGATTAGAAGATTTGAAAAAAGAACAACAATTAAAAATAAGTGAAAAAGAAGCCATACAAAAACAAATATCAGAATTAGAAACAGAACTGACTCAATTGCGTAAACTATTTGCTGAGAAAAAACAACAGAAGTTATCCTTGGAAAGTGAACAGATTCAAATAAAACAAATTTATGAAAACCTTAATACTACGTACCAATATGCACTTGCTAATTTAGAAAAATCTCAAAGCGAACTTCGATTTGCCTCTAAGGCATTAACACCTCGCCAAAAAGCAGGACCACCAAGAATAATGTATATTTTATGTATCATGGTGTTAACCGCAATTGCAGTACCAACCATTTACATTGGCGTTCTGGTAGCAAATTATTACTTAAACAAGTTTGAAAAAGAACTTTCTCTACCTACCTAATGTCATACGATATAATAACTTAAATAGACACAACCGCAAATTTCTTTAACCTATATTCATGAGCAACACGTTACATATACGGAAATCTGGCGTTTTGGAAGGGGCTTTTTGGTCCTGGTTAAGCACTGTTGTCAATCTTCTTGCCTTGCTAATTGTCGGAAAACTGTTTGCCATTTCATTAAACAAAGAGGAAGTGGCTGTCTTTTCCTTGTTGTTAGTGTGGTCAGATGGATTTGTTCTCTTCTTTGGTTACGGATTACAAGTATCTATTCCAAAACTAATCGGTGGAGCATCGGATGAAACCAAAGGTTATCTTTCAGAAACAATACTTACCTTTTCTATTATTAACGCTATCATTATCTCCCTGATAACATTCCTAATCTGGGGGCTTCTTATGTGGAGTCCACTACGGCCATCCATTTCAAATTCTTCATTACTCTTTTCTTATTTCTGGGTTGTCCCACTGTTATTTGTTGTTGGATTATTACGTGATATTTTACTATCGAATCTCTCAGGCTTTCAGGTATTCGGTAAACGTGCATTAGGGGTTACTATTGCATCTATCTTACAGGTATTATTCTCGGTCGTGGTACTCGTAGTCATGCAGGGGAAAATTATTTCGCTCTCCTTCGCTTACATTATAAGTTACCTTTTAACAGTCATCCTTCTTTGGTTCTCATTACCAACACAACATATATTTCATTTAGACACACAACATATTACATCTGCCATAAAGTTCAGTTGGATATTATGGATAAATTCAATATTAAACTATCTTGTGCAACGATTTGATACGGTAATACTTCTTTACTTAACAGGTAGCCCAGCACAAGTAGCACTGTATGAAATGGCAAAACGATTAATACATATCGTCTCACGTATGCTAAACTCATTACTCCTTCCATATCTTCCCCGCATTTCCGAACTCCTTGCAGGAAATCAACAACGGGAAGCAGAACAATTCTTTACTCAAGCCCAAAATGCAATCGCTATACTAAGTTTTGTCGGAATCATGTGTTTTCCATTTGTTCAAAAGATAGTTATCTTAGTCCTATTTTCTCGTGAATATTTGCAAATGGATACCATTCTAATCCCTTTACTTGCTGGTATTGTTATTGCAGTATTAACAGGTATTTCTGGACAAACTTTGATAGCATCTAATAGACCATATATTGTTACCATAACGAATATTGGCACAGTGGCTATTAATTTAGGATTAAATTTCTTGCTAATACCTCGATTCGGTATGATAGGCTCTGCCTGGTCTGCTTTAATAAGCTTCCTGTTTTCATACCTCGCACAAACAATATGGGTTAAAAGAACATGCATCCATTTCGAATGGCACAGAATCTTAATTCCTCAACTCGTTTTCGCAGTGTTCCTTATTAGTAACAGTTTTTTTAAAATGCCAATATGGTCAAATTCTTTATTCATTCTCGTTTCAATTATAATTACGTATTACTTTCAATTAATCCCATTCGAGTATTTATACCGAAGATTGAAATCACTTGTAGGACTGAAAACCTAAAAGGAATAGATATCGTTCTAATAAAAAATAAGGAGAAAAAATGGATACAAAATGGTCAATATTACAGTTAGCATTTATGCTGGTTTGTGCAAGTTCCATTGCCCAAGATACCATTAATCCAGCCCAGTTTGTAGGGGAACGCTGGTTCGGGCTATATCTTAACAATAATAAAGTAGGATTTATGCAACAAGCCCTTACTATTGGCGAGGGAGGCTTAGTCTATTTCACGGAAGATGGCACATTTCGCATGAACATGAGTGGAGTCCAACAGGAAATGCAGGTGCATTCTGTAAGGACATACGCCCATAGTGGAGAACTAGTCGCTATCGATTATAAGTTGGTAGATATACTCTCGACCACAGAATTCCATGCCAAAGTGGAAAATAACCAGCTAAAATTAGTCAAAACAATGGCAGGGCAAAACGTAGAACGCTACTTACCTCTACCACAAGAACACCTCAAAGATACCTTAAAATTTCAACTATGGATGCTTAAAAAACCAAAAGTGGGAGAAGAACTAACAGCCTTTCTATTTGAACCGCTCTATGAACAGGAATTGATTTGCATCTCCACTATCGCAGGAATAGAAGAACGATTCCTAAACGGCGTACCAACAAAGGTATACAAAATTAATACTAAGGTGAATATTCTTAACCTTGAACAAACCTCTTATGTCACGGAAAAAGGGCTCGTTTTAGAAGATATTGCTGGCGAAATCTTTACAATGCGATTAGAACCCAAAGAGGTGGCAACAGATATCCACTATAGTAATGACGTGCTTGTATCTAACGCTGCTATGATAGACAAGCCCATCGAAAAGCCTCGAGAACGCGAAACATTAAAACTCATCTTAAATGGTCCCTTAAACGACAACCATCTCTTCTGCGACGAACGCCAACAAATCGTTCAGGAAGAAGACCATTTCGTGTTTACAGCCAAAAAAGTAGACCCCAACTCCATACCTAAAATGACTCTGCCTATTCAGGAAGAGGAGGTTAAACGATGGACACAAGCAAGTAGCTTCGTTCAAAGCGACCATCCCGAAATGATTAAAACTGCAACAGAAATTATCAGTGCTACTACTGATGCATGGGAAGCTGTAAAAAAACTATGTTCATGGGTCAAAGATAATATGCGAACTTCCTATTCCGCACAGTTAACAAATGCCCTGGATGTACTAAAACACAGAGAAGGGGATTGCACCGAACACAGTCTATTGTTTGTAGGGCTGGCTCGAGCTATCGGCATTCCAGCACGAGAAGTAGCTGGACTTATTTATGTCGATTATCCTAAACCAGGATTTTACTTCCACCAATGGGCAAAAGTTTGGGTCGGAAAATGGATTGACGTTGACCCAACCTTTAACCAACCTCTGGTTGATGTAACACACATAAAAATAGGGGAAGGTGATATTATTGAGCAAATCAAACTTATACCCCTCGTCGGTAGAATCAAAATATCTACCGTAGATTAAACAATAAACAAAATAAAATTCTAATGGTGAGCAAACCTTCACTACCATTTTATATAACAAATTATAACCACACTTAAATCTACTTTCCCCCCTTAAAAAACATCCAGATAATCTCAATATTCGCACAATAAATCTATTCAAAAATAATTTTACATAATTAATTTTTTACGGTATCTTATCATAATACTATTTATAATTGTTTTTAATATGTAATTTAAATTACAATAAAAGATTAAATATTTAACTTTACAAAAATTTTTAATTATGTATATATTATTTAAATTATTTAATTATTGACTTGACAATTAAAAAATTATTAATTATAATAAATAGTGTTGTATTGTTGTGTTATTCATGTGCCCTGCATGAATAAGTCAAACGAAATCAACTGGGTTTTCAGGGCGAACCCAAGAAGGAGTTATCCTATGCGTAAAAAAGGTTTCACACTCATTGAGCTGTTGGTCGTCATCGCCATTATTGGCATCCTTGCGGCAATTTTATTGCCAGCACTTGCAAGAGCGAGGGAAGCGGCGCGCAGAAGCAGTTGTCAGAACAACCTCAAGCAATGGGGATTGGTTCTTAAGATGTATTGCAACGAAGCGAAAGGAGAACGTTTTCCGCCAATGTGCTTAACAGCGGATGCTCGTGTAGATTGTACTGCTTTCCCATTTCAACCGACAGGTGAAATTGGGATTGTGGCTGCAGGTCCGAATCCAAAGGTTATTTATCCTGAATACTTGACAGACCTGAACATCATGTTCTGCCCATCGGATTCCGCGGAGAAACCAGGATTACAAAATAACCCTGTAACAAATGAGCCAGATACAAACATTGCTTGTGACGATGCGGTTCGTGGAATGTCTATCATTGACTCCAGCTATAACTATGTAGGCTATGTTTTGGATCTATGCGATGCGGATGGCACAGACCCGCTAATTGACATATCCGGATTAGCGACCTTAATTGGAGCAAGTGGTATTACAGGGCTGGGTCCACAACAATTAGTGGAGGCGATGCTCTCCATCTTGGGCGCATACTTAGCTGACCCATACAATGGAGCCAGAAAGGTTGATGAAGATATCAGTGTCACACAAGGTTTAGGGAATGGTGGACAATCAACTATATATCGGCTTCGTGAAGGTATTGAACGGTTCCTTATCACGGATATAAATAACCCAGCCGCAACGAATGAAGCCCAGAGTGAAGTCTGGATTATGGCAGATACAATAGCCACTGATACAGGTGCATATAACCATATCCCAGGTGGGTCAAATGTTCTATACATGGATGGACATGTTGAATTCATGAGGTATCAGGAAAATGGTCCAGCACCGGTTAATGGTGCTGTTGCTCGTGTGATAGGCTTAATTTTAGCTTCTACAAATCTGATTTAACACTTCCTTCCTTTCGCTTCTGTAAAGCCCTCGCAAGTCCCCGGTTCAGAAAAGAGCCGGGGACGCCTTTTTGATTTCGGTACTTTAGTGATGTGAAGAAAAAGAGGCAGGCTATAAAACATATTCATTTAATATTGTATTTTTGATGCTTCTTAGCCACGAATATAATAAATGGGAAAAGTCAAATTATTTGATTTATTAAAACATTGTATGAACTTAATTCAGGGCACCGATAAAATTATTCACTGTTCATTTACTTCCTGAACTGTGAATTTCAGGGTCATTACTTTGCCCTCCCGAACAATTTTTACCTCTACGGGGTCTCCAATGAACAAATCCCAGTTAATAAAATCGACATCCAATGGGTCTTCAACCAGTTGCTGGTTTATCTCGGTAATAACATCGCCTGGGCGTAAGCCTGCTTTATAAGCTGGACTTTCTTTTAAGATGCGCGTAACAAATACACCTTTTTTAACTGGAATACCGAGTTCATGGAGAAGTCTCGGGTCAATTGAATCTAAAGACTCCGCCTTAAAACCGAACCAAGGGTCCCGACGTTTGCCGAATTTAATCAATTCTTCTGCTACACGTCTTGCTCGGGTTATAGGAATAGCAAAGCTTATTCCTTGATAGCCCCCCGTTTTGGAGATTATCATGGTATTAATACCAATAACGTCGCCTTTACTATTTACTAATGGACCTCCGCTATTACCTGGATTAATCGCTGCATCTGTCTGTATCATGTCTTGATACAATGTATTTCCTGAAATGCTTCGGCTTACTTTGCGGTGAACTGCTGAAACGACACCGACACTAACCGTGGGTCTTGGGTCTTTCATCAAAGAGCCAAAAGGATTACCAATAGCAATAACCCACTCTCCAATATACAAATTTTCTGAATCACCCAATCCTATATAAGGAAAATTATTTCCCTGTGCCTTCAGGACAGCAATATCAGTTCTCGGGTCAGCCCCGATAAATTCGACATTAAGTTTTTCACCACTGGAAAGGGTTACAGAACTTATTTTAGTTGCGTTTTCCAAAACATGATAATTTGTAAGGATATATCCATTCGGAGTGAAAATGAACCCACTCCCAATAGAGGTTATCTCTTGTTTCCGTATTGGGAAACCAAACAACTCGAAGAAAGCATCAACTTCATCTTCGGGCTGATATTCAACAACATTGATAGTTACAACTGCTGGTGATGCTTTTTCAACTGCAGTAACGATAGCGGTACGTCTTGAATCGCTTATGCTATCCTGAGAAAAGACTGTAAAAGTAATGAATATTAACAGACAACAAATTAATAATCCAGTCCGTAATAAACCGTTATAAAGACACATATATTTTTCCTTTTTTATAATTGTAGAAAAACATTTCCTTTATTTCGCTGGTATAACTTTCCATTCTAAAATACCTGCAGAGAATTTAGGCTGTAATTGAACTTCAAGGCGAAGTGCCTTTGTTGTAACTGGATTAAAGGTAACTTCATTGTATTTATTTCTCTGGTTTTCTCGTGGTGTAGGATTTTTTACAGGAATCCATTGGTCATCCTTTAAATACAAAATTTCCCATGACTTTGGGACACGGCACTCACCAAAACCTGTATCATCAAACCAGAAAACCTTAACTCCTTTTACCGTATATTCCTTATCGAAAATATACTGTATCCATTCCTTCGTGCCTTTATGGTCCCACCATGTAAATCGCGGGATACTGGTATCAGACGATTTTTTCGGCTCAATCATATCATTAAGAGCCTCGTAGCTATCATTTGACCATTTGTGAGATGCTTCCACCACTGCTTTAGTTTCAATGGTAGGAATTGCTACAAGCTCAGCTGTTTCGGGAATCCAAACACGCATATATCCCTTTTGTCGATTTGCCCATGCATAATAAGGAATCAGTTTTAATGTCTGCTCCATCCCATCGGGATTATCAAGCGATTTTACTTTTCCAATCGTCTCGATTGTGACAACACCATCCAAAAGGTTTGGTTCATATTGAGCACTGAAAGAAGCAGTTCGAGGCACATAAGCAAACCGAACCTGATTTGCATTATCAACATCCTCAGCACAGAAAACAACGGGACCACGCTGAATTGCAACTCTGCCACGGTCCGCCTCGACTTTTTCATTTGCATAAACACGTTGAACAACCATAGGCAAAACGAGTGTAATTTCATCGCCTTGTTTCCACTCTTGAGTCAGTTTTATAAATCCCCGTTCTAACACCTGAATGGGGATTGGTGTGCCGTTTATTTTTAACTGTACTTTGTCTAATCCGGGACTCTCCGGGAAAAGATATAAACGTTCAGGATCGTTATTTCCACGATATACCCAATCTGGAATCCGTACTGCCATACAGAACATTTTAGGTTTATCGGTGTTGATTCGTAATGTTATTTCTCCATCCCATGGGTAGTTTGTCAGCTGTTCCAATTGAACGATGTCAGTCCCTGATTTGTTATCTACCAAAGCAAACTTATTGTCCTTAAAATTCAAGGACACCTTAGACGGCATGTAATGTAGGACATAGAGAGTGTCTTTTTCAAAACTATATGCATAACCACCAACAGTAGGGATAAACCGAACAACATTGGTTGGACAGCAAGCACACTTTTGCCATGGTGGTCTTTGGTCAACACCCTCCAGTCGATTGCAATAGAAAATAGTCTTGGCATCTAACGACAATCCTGAAAGTGGTGTATTATATAAAGCACGTTCAATAATATCTACATATTTTGCATCACGATGGAGTAGAAACATCCGTTGAGCCCAAAATACAAGTCCTATAGAGGCACAGGTCTCACAGTAAGCAGTATCATTAGGCAGGAAATATGGATTACTAAAACCTTCAACACGAAGCAACGAATCACCAATGCCAGCGGTAATGTACATCTTTCGCTCTGTTAGGTCATACCATAATCGGTCAAGGGCATTGGAATACCGTACGTCCCCAGTTTTAGCGACAAGGTCTGTAACTCCTGAATACAAATACATCGCACGAACCGCATGCCCCAACATTTCATCCTGCTCAATAATTGGCTTATGGTCTTGACACACCGAATCCCATCTCCCATGGGGCTTATCTTTATACGGCTTGCCACGTTGCTCGATGAACCACTTTGCCAACTCTGCATATTTCGAATTTCCAGTAAATTCAGAAAGTTTGAACAAAGCCAATTCAATCTCCTCATGTTGTGGGACTTCTTCAACCTTACCTGTACCGAAGGTGTCAACAATATGGTCTGCAAATTTTATTGCTACATCTAATAATTTTCTCTTTCCTGTTGCTTGTGCATAAGCGATCGCAGACTCAATTAAATGCCCAGCACAATATGTTTCATGCTCCGCATCATTTGTCCAACGTTCATTCGGTTTAACCAACGTAAAATAAGTATTGAGATAGCCATCTGGCTGTTGTGCACCTGCTATTAAATCGATAATTTCATCGATTTTCTGTTCAACTACTGGGTCTTTATGCAAAGCAAGCCAATATGCCGAACCTTCAATAACTTTATATACATCCGAATCCTCAAAACACGCTCCTATGTGTTTCCCTTCTTTCTTTCCAGCAGTAACACGGAAGTTATCTATCTTCTTTTCAAGTTCACAATACTCGATATTATGTGGCAAGAATATTTTTCCAACTCGGTTAATCCAATGTTCCCAAAAGCCATCCTGTATCTCTACCTCAGTAAAAGGCACAGGCGATACAGGATAGATAGGTGGTAATGTTACAACGGTATTAAAAAGATACAACGGGCTAATACTTAATAAGATGAGAGTCATAGTCTTATTCCTTCTTTACATTGTTTTTATACCATTTATAATTTGAGTCTATTTGCTGTAATTTGTATACTACTAAAACGATTTTATTAATCACAATCTTAATAGTTAGGGAGAAATAAATCTATTTTATGGTGATACCTGCGGAAAAGAAAAAATTAACTGGATGGGGCAGATATGCTTATCAAGAAAGCTACGTTTTCCGCCCCGAACAATGGAGAGCAATGAATGCGATATTAAAGGATATGCGCATTCCAGACATTCTTGCACGCGGTTTAGGTCGAAGTTATGGAGACACTGCCATGAACGAAGGCGGTGCTATTATGAACATGTTGCGTCTGAACCGCTTTTTAAGCTGGCAAGAAGAAGAAGGCATTTTAGATTGTGAGGCTGGTGTTTCCCTGAGAGAGATACTTGATGTGTTTTTACCGCGTGGTTGGATGCCACACGTATGTCCAGGCACAAAGTTTGTAACGGTTGGTGGTGCTATTGCCAACGATATCCACGGTAAAAATCATCACGAAGAAGGAAGTTTCGGCAATCATGTTATATCCTTCGAGTTGCTGAGTGCCGATGGAAATATTTTGCAATGTAGTCGCACCGAAAACGCAGATTTATTCTGGGCAACGATTGGCGGAATTGGCTTAACAGGGATAATTCGAACAGCGAAAATACGGCTAAAAAAGGTTAAAACTGCATACTTCCATGTAGATTATTATCAAGCCAAGAATTTAGATGACCTGCTGGATAAGATGAAAGAGTATGATAAAAAATATCCTTATACCGTAGCATGGCTCGATTGCCTTGCCCAGAAAGAAAATATGGGACGAGGAGTACTCATGGGTGGAAAAATAGCGGAGGTAGAAGATTTACCGCCACGGTGGAGAAACTCACCGTTAATTCAGAAAAAAAAGATGGACATAACTGTGCCATGGGATGCTCCTACATGGATTTTAAGTCAGAGAACCGTAGGTATCTTTAATTCTTGGTATTATGATTTGAATAAAACAAGATATGAAATTGTGCCTCTCGAAAAATTTTTCTTCCCGTTAGACCGCATTCTTGAATGGAATCGCATGTATGGCAAAACAGGGTTTATCCAGTATCAAGTAGTATTTCCAGGAGATGAAGTGAAGGGCTTAAAAGTTTTGTTAGAACAATTAGTATCTTCACAGAGGTCTTCATTTATGACCGTGTTAAAACGGTTCGGTGCAGGAAACGAAGGTTTATTATCGTTCCCAACCGAGGGGTACACCCTTGCCTTAGATATCCCAAATCATGCAGGTCTTGCCTGCTTTGTAGAGGATTTAAACTGTATAACATTGCGATATGGTGGTAGATTATACTTGGCAAAAGACCAACTTATGAACGAATCGATGTTCAAAGAGACATATCCACGCTGGGAAGAGTTCACAAAAATCAAGGAGAAAATTGACCCGAATATCCATTATTCATCAACAATGGCACGGCGCCTTGGAATCGTTCAAGCACGGAGGAGAGCACCGATATGTTAAATACTGATGAAAAAAGACCCACTTCAAAATCCGTTCTTATTTTAGGGAGCGTTTCCGCAGTAGGAAGAGCAATCGCACATCAATTTGCACAGAATGGATATTCGCTAATTCTTGCGGATATCGAGGTGGAAGAAAATGAACGCATCGCACAAGATATTCGCATCCGATATGGGGTATTTTGTCAAACCTTATTTTTTGATGCAAGCGATTTTGAAATACATCCTGCTTTTTTAGAAAAGGTAACAGAAAAAATTTGCAGTTTGCCAGAGGGATTGGTTATTTGCTTCGGATATATGCCCACTCAGGAAGAAGCACAAAAAGATTTCAAACTTATTAAAAAAGCGATTGACATTAATTATACAGGTGCAGTGTCGATACTGGAGAGGGTTATCTCTCAGTTTGAAGAAAGAAACTATGGTTTTGCTATCGTCATTTCCTCTGTTGCGGGCGACCGCGGACGAAAAAGCAATTACATCTACGGTTCTACAAAAGGTGCTTTGACCCGTTATCTGGAAGGGCTACAACATCGCCTTAGTCCTAAAAATATACAGATACTTATCGTAAAGCCTGGTTTTATGGACACCGCAATGACATACGGTCTTAATCTACCTGAACGACTCATAGCCACTCCAGAGGAAGCAGGCAAAATTATCTTCTCTGCATGGAGACGAAAAAAGCAAGTAGTGTATGTAAAATGGTTTTGGCGGTATATCATGTTAATAATACAGCATCTACCAAGATTTATTTTCTATAGGACGCAGTTATAAGTGAAAATACGAGTTATTTTATTAAAGGTTGGGAGAAAATAAATGTTTCTTGTCTCATTAATCAAAACGTTGCGGGTATATCAATGGACCAAAAATTTCCTTGTTTTTGCCGCATTAATTTTTGCAGGTGAACTGCTTAATCTTTCATCTTTAATATACTCATTCATTGCCTTCCTCTCATTCTGTTTTGCAGCAAGTTCTGCCTATATTTTGAATGATATTATCGATATAGAGAAAGACCGACTCCATCCAGAAAAATCGCAACGTCCTATCCCCAGTGGAGAAATTAGTATCCCAACTGCGGTATTCCTGACTATATCCCTTGCAATATTATCTTTGGCTTTAGGTGAACTATTAGGACTACGTTTCATCTTTATCCTTTTGGTTTATGTTTTCTTAACTGTAAGTTATTCTCTCATCTGGAAAAAATTCTTCTTAGTTGATGTGCTTGTGTTAGCCTTAGGTTTTGTGACGAGGGCTGTTGCTGGGGCTGTAGCCATCAACGTGGTATTCTCAAATTGGTTGATTGTGTGCACCTTATTTCTGGCACTATTTTTAGGTTTGGGTAAAAGGCGTAGCGAATTACTATTACTAAAAGATGATGCGGAGAATCACCGTTCCGTGCTGGTTTATTACACCATAGAATATTTAGACCAATTGCTATTGATTGTCTCAGGAGGGGCTTTAATAACATTTACCATTTATACCTGTTCACCAGAGGTTATTCAACGCTTACATACAGACCGTCTTTATCTAACTCTGCCCTTTGTAATTTATGGTTTGTTCCGCTACCTCTATTTAGTCCGCTACCATGGTGAAGGTTCTGACCCGAGCAACGTATTAATTTCAGACAAACCTATTATCCTCTGTGTCCTACTATGGGCTCTCACGAATGTTGGCATTATATACAGCAGTAAAATACTATCTTTCCTGAACTTTTAATATGCGTCATAGGAGAGTTTTTAATGAATATAGGGCGGATTGATTTTCAAAAGTTAAGTAAACGTGTGATGGCAGTCGTTTTAGGTGGGGGTAGAGGCACGAGATTATATCCGCTAACCAAACTACGCTCCAAACCCGCTGTCCCTTTGTGTGGCAGGTATCGGCTTGTGGATATTCCACTCAGCAATTGCATCAATTCAGGGTTTATGCGTATTGTCGTTTTGACACAATTCAACAGCCATTCCTTAAACAGGCACATTATGAATTCATATCATTTTGATGCATTTCATCAGGGAAGTGTAACAATCCTTGCAGCAGAGCAAACCAATGAAACAGGCGATTGGTTTCAAGGAACAGCCGACGCTGTCCGTAAACATATACTTCATATTTATGACCCCGAAATACAATACTACTTAATATTATCGGGAGACCAGTTGTATCGTATGGATTATCGGGAACTTATCCGAACACACATCCAGAAAGAAGCCGATATCACCGTTTCTGCACTTCCCGTAGGACAGGATTCGGCATCGCAATTTGGAATTATGCAGGTAGATTTGGATGGGAACATTAAACGGTTTGTCGAAAAACCGAAGGAAAGCAACATATTAGAGCAATTAATAACACCCCCTTCCCTTTTTGATGAATTCGGTATATCCGCAGAAGGAAAACCATATCTCGCATCAATGGGTGTTTATGTTTTTAATGCGGATGTGTTAATTCGATTATTAAAGGAACATTTAGAGTGGATTGATTTTGGCAAACAATTGATACCAGGAGCCCTCAATCTACATCGCGTTTATGCTCATATGTTTGATGGGTTCTGGGAAGACATTGGAACAGTGCGTTCATATTATGATGTCAGTATTGCGATGACACGAGATAACCCACCCTTTGAATTTCACGATCCCGACCAGCCTATCTATACACATCGCCGTGCCCTACCTGGAGCAAGAATTATCCGCTCTGAGGTTGACCATGCGATTATCTGTTCAGGGGCTCGGATTGAAACAGCAAAGATAATGAACTCTATTATCGGCATCCGCAGTGTTATCCGAAAAGACACTCTTGTCGACCATAGCATTATTTGCGGTGCCGATTCTTTTGAAATGGGTAATATTCGTCATCCCTCAGGCATCCCGATGGGTATCGGCGACGGAAGTGTAATTAAAAAAGCCATTATTGACCATAATGCCCGCATCGGAAAAAATGTGTTCATTTGTGGAAGTGATGAGTTAAAAGACCATGAAGGGGACGGATATTCGATACGGGATGGCATCGTTGTTGTCCACAAAAATGCTGTTATTTCAGATGGTACACAAATAGGAAAGGTATAAATGAGCAACACATCTACAGATACCGAACCTATCCACAACGAATTCCGCTGGTATGAGGGGCTGGCAATTTGCCTTTCTATGATAGGGGTGCAATTATGTAGTGAGGTTATCAATCAATGGGGACTATATTTCTATTCACCTTCTGGCGGAGTGGGTAGAATGGTCTATGTATCCATTGGATTGGTTGGATATATTTTTATCATTGGCACATTTTGGGATGCATTTAGCAGTCCCGTAGTTGGTGCATTGTCAGACAAGACACCAACCCGACCTGGACGTTGGCGAATTATCCCCATATACGGACGTCGACGCCCATACATTTTCTCAGGTGCCCTCCTCATGATATTTACCATGATAGGGTTCTGGTATCCACCAATAAATCATACCTCCATTATAAATTTTATCTATGGCACCGTTCTCCTGTGTGCCCACTGGACCCTTTTCTCGGTCGCAGTTATTCCCCTGAACGCTTTGGGTCCAGAGATTGCTCGCTCCGAATCAGCACGGGTTGCACTCGGAACATGGACTGCAATAGGCATGATTGTAGGATTAGCAATGGCAAACGCATTGCCAGGTATCTTAATCTCCAAATTAGACCCTGCCCGTGTTGAAAACCACCTCGAAATAATCACAGAAAACCAGACCCATTCAGACACGACCGAACAAGAAATTCGTACCTGGCTAATCTCATGGGAAATTCCTGAAAACGATTTAGGCAACCAACTATCATCTTGTTTGATAAAGAACGATTCTACAGACAGAAGAAATCAAAACCTTTACTCTCTACAAGGTGTATTGTTTGAACAACTTCAAGAAAGAAGTATCCAGAAGGCAGTCGATACCATCCTCAAAAAATCCGAAATTTCATCCTATCAAAGACTACCACGGAAAGCCTTTTTAGCCATTCAGGTCTCATCTAATAACCCACCAGAGGCTGTATTAAATCGAATGCATAAGGAAATATGTTCTTTTCTACTTCCTCATATTTCCCAGTTTATAGAGGCATCCCTTGAAGCAGAAAATTACAAAATATATATTCACACCAAACTATTGGAACCTATAAAATCAGCAGACCTGAAAACCCCTTCATTACAAAACAAAGACATATCACTTCAAGGGGAGAGTTTAATCATCACGGATGAAAAACCTATTTCCGAGTTAGACTATGAAACAATAAAAGCGGAAGTACTCAAACTATGTGTTCAAAAAAATGTTTTGTGTTCCGATACTGGTATTGAAAATACTTGCACTATCATTATCTCTAAAGCATTAGCCAATAATCTTGCAATTGCAGAAATCCAAAATTCTATTGCAGGAAGTATCATAAAAAATACACATTGGATTAGCGAAAGTTATTCTCCCACTGGGTATCGGCGGGTTGCTACAGTATTCGCCATCATATCATTTATCTTGTTCATGTTGCCTGTAATATGTATACGGGAACGATATGACTCCACAGCGGTGCAAAGTGAACCATTACCTTGGGGACAAGGATTGAAAGATGCTTTACGGAACAAACCATTCATGATTTACGCATGGTCATTTTTCTTGTTTACTATCGGATTTCTGGCGGTTCAACGTGTACTACCCTATTGGGCGGAACTGGGTTTGGACGGTGATGAAAGCACAATCACATTCCTGCTGATACCATTCATTCTTGTGGCTATCGTATCATACGCAGTCATACCAATAGCAGCAAAATATATGCACATGAAATGGCTTATGTTTATCGCATTAGGAATAATCGCGTCAGGAATGCCATTTTTATATCTCATCGGCAAACTAAATGTTGACTTTACAGTACGGACAATCTTAGGTATGGTATTGTTCGGGTATTGTGGAATAGGTCAGGCAATTATTTATGTAATGATGATACCTATGTTAGGCGATATCATCGATTACGATGAGCAATTTTCAGGGGAACGACGTGAGGCTGTGTATAATGGACTTAGTGCGTTCATTTGGAAAGCATCCATGGCTGGGTCTATCTGGCTTGCTTCGCAATCCATGAGTTATTGGGGAAATTCGATACAGCAGTACACAGGCGTCTTGTTGGTCGGACCTTTCGCTGGACTATTCGGACTGCTTGGCATGATTCTCATTTCTTTTTATCCTTCTCATTGGCGGAATACTAAGTGATGGCGAAACAAATATTGCATACCTAAATAGTTAAAACCATAAAATAAGAAGGTAATACATTTCCTACGCGTGTGGATGTGCTCTTTGATAGACTTCGCGGAGATGTTCAATGCTAACATGGGTATAGATTTGTGTAGTCGACAATTGCTCATGACCCAATATTTCCTGCACAACTCGTAGGTCTGCTCCTCCGTTTAACATGTGTGTCGCAAAACTATGCCGTAATGTATGAGGTGAAACATCATCTCGCCACGGCAGTGCCTGTCTCGAATACTTCTCAACAATCCGTTGGATACTGCGTGTTGTCAGGGGTCCACCTCTGGCGTTAACAAAAACGATATTATGTGTCGGGTTACCTAACTCTTTACGGATAAATAAATATTTTGTCAGGAACTGGATAGCATAAGAACCTAACGGAACGAGTCGTTCTTTACGACGTTTCCCCAACACACGAATCAACCCACTTTGAAAATCAATAGAAGACAAGGTTAACATTGCAGACTCATTGGCTCGCATTCCTGTCGAGTATAAAACCTCTAATAATGCACGGTCACGAATAGAAATTGGGTCGTCCCCATCCACTGCCTCAAGCAATCTCATCACTTCTTCAACTGTAAGTACCGCTGGTAGGTCTCTTCGCTGTTTCGGTGTCCTTAAACTTAACACTGGATTTTTCTGAAGTAGTCCCTGTCGAATGAAAAAACGATAAACCGTTTTTAATGCAGATAATTTCCGTGATGCTGTTTTCGTTGAACTGCCAGAACTCTGAACGTGTGCTAAAAAACTACGAATATCATTTTTTGTTACATCTTTAAGCAGGTCAAGGCTTGCCACAATACGTTGTTTCCGAGTTTCTTCCGCTTCCAAGGTAAATGCCTGATATCGGTTTAATATAAAATCACAAAAGTGTTCAAGGTCACATTCGTATGCCCGTATCGTATGCTCGGATAAACCCCTTTCTACTCGGAGATGTTCAAAGAAGATTTCAAGTGATAAGTCAATCATACCTTATAATACAATTTAAATCCCAACAAAACTAAATTTCATTAATATCGTCTTCTTCAACCTCTACCTGATGTTTACAATCAGGGTTAGGGCATACCTGTAATTTCTTGCCACCTCTCTTCTTTTGCAAAAGAGTCCATGGATAATTACACTTCGGGCATGGGGTATGTTTTTGAATATCACCATTAAGAATTACATTACAATCAGGATATTTAGAACAACCTAAAAATCTACCACGTCGGCTCATCCGATATTGTAATTTTCCATCACAGCCTTTTCGCGGACACGGTATATCCAAATCCATCGGTTTTGTAAAACGGCACTTAGGATAATTCTCACAGCCATAGAATTCTTCATTGTTTTTTGAAGATTTACGGATAACCAGATTTGCTCCACATTTTGGGCACGTTTCATCGGTTTTAACAGGCTCCTGAGATACGATCTGAACAAGTTCTCCTTGCTCATTAAACGTAAACATCGCCCTGCAGTCTGGATAACCCGTGCATAATAAAATCGAGCCCGACTTGTTGTACCGCAGAGATAACGGCTTCCCACACGCAGGACAATCTCTGTCTGTCTTCCGTGTTAGTACTTTTGGTAATGACTTTATGAATTTACATTCTGGGTAATTAGGGCATGCAAGAAAAAAACCATACCTGCCTTCACGAACTTCAAGTACAGTTCCACATTTTTCACAAAGGATGTCTTTACCGAAAATTTCGCGGACAATATTCTTTTGTGCTTCTGTTAAATCACTTTGAAACGCTTTATAAAATTGTTCAAGCAATTGGTGCCATTCAAGTTGGCCCTCTTCAATCTCATCTAATTCTTCCTCCATTTTCGCTGTAAAACCGTAATCAAGGATGTCAGGGAATAACTGCACCAGCAGTCGGTTTACCTCTTCTCCTAATGGAGTAGGTTTAAGTCTGCCCTTTTCCCGCACCACATAGCCACGGTCGCGAATGGTCTTCAATGTCGGGGCATACGTGCTCGGTCTGCCAATCCCTTTCTCTTCCAAAGCACGGATAAGGCTGGCTTCAGTGTATCGTGCTGGTGGTTTCGTAAAATGTTGTATACCATTAAAATCCTTACCCTGTAAACTATCGTTAACCGCTAACAGTGGTAACTGCTGTTTCCCATTATCCTCATCACCATTCGTATCATCTCGTTCCTCATCGTAAACTGTGGTAAAACCAGAAAAAATAGGCGTCGTGTCTGTTGCACGAAAGATATATTTTTTATCAGCCCCATCAATTTCTACAGTTCTTTGTTTATAAATAGCGGGTGGCATTTGAGAAGCAAGGAACCTTTGCCAAATTAAGTTATAAAGTTTATACTGGTCTTCCGATAAGTAAGGCTTTACCTGTTCTGGCAACCTAAATGCAGACGTAGGACGGATGGCTTCATGTGCATCCTGAGCCCCTTTCTTGGAACGATAATAATTAGGCTTCTCGGGCAGATAATCTACACCATATTTTTGTTCAATTACCGCACGGACTTCGGCAATGGCTTCCGATTCTATTCGTAATGAATCTGTCCTCATATATGTAATTAATCCAATCGCACCTTCTTCGCCTAACTCAACCCCTTCATACAAATCCTGTGCAAGTCGCATCGTATATTCTGGGGCAAATCGAAGTTTCCGTGATGCTTCCTGCTGAAGTGTACTGGTAATAAATGGAGGCAAGGGATTTTTTCGCACCTCCTTCTCCTCAATGTTATCAACTCGGAATGTGCCTACTTCTCTTACATGCGAAAGGACAGTTTCGGTTTCCTGCTCATTATTTAACTCTGGTTCTTTGTCGTCTACTTTAATTAATTTTGCTGTAAATGTTTCGTTTTCACCCTTTACAAATGTGCCTTCAATAGTCCAGTATTCCTTTACAACAAAATTGCGTATTTCCTCCTCACGTTCACAAACCAATCGCACCGCTACGGATTGGACACGACCTGCACTTAACCCCTTACGCACAGACCACTGCACCAATGGGCTCAATTTATAACCAACCAGACGGTCTAAAATTCGCCTCGCCTGTTGGGCATAGACAAGGTTCATATCGATGCTACGTGGATGACTCACTGCTTCTTTAATCGCCTTTTCTGTGATTGCATTAAATGTAATTCGTTCCACAGGTTTCTTTACTGGACGAAGCACCTCAGAAATATGCCAGCCAATGGCTTCTCCCTCACGGTCAGGGTCAGAGGCTATAATAATTTTTTCCGATTTCTCCGCTTCCTTTTTAAGTTGACTTACTATCTTCTTTGACTTCGGCAAAATTGTATATTCAGGAACAAAATTGTCTTTAATATTAACTCCTAACCGCTCCTGAGGTAGGTCACGTATATGCCCAAAACTGGACACAACATGGTAATCCTTACCTAAATATTTATTTATCGTTCTGGCTTTTGCTGGGGACTCCACAACTACTAAATATTTACTCATACTTCTTGGCTCCGTTTTTCCTTTCTAAATATACCATAATTTACCTTTTTTGTGTCATTTAAGACCTTTTTTACAAAAAACATATCTATTAAACAAATTTACTAACACATTTATTACCTGCACACTCTGCGAAATTAATCTATAAGCCGAGACACTACATAGTGTCCTGTTGCATTCCCAGTTCAAACAAAAACAGTTTCATCACCAAGTGCCACACCGATAATCATTTTCATCTCTTCGTATGTATATCGTGGACCTAACGCTATTTGAATCACATTAATCAATACTTCCAAATTTACTTTACCACGAGATTGTTCTAACCACTCAAGCAATAATATGCGGTCGATAGGTGTTATCATCTGAAAATAATGTAACCGTTGAAGGGCGGTATAGGCTTCATCAGATAACTTTAATCGGTCCTGTTCAGGGATGTAAAAACTGGTATGGGAAAGCTTAGGAAATTTCGACCTTAACGACCTCTTTGATACTTCCTGCTTTTTCCATACCCGATTTAATGCATCCTCAATATCCGAAGATTTAAAACCCTGTCGGCTCAATTTCCTGCGGAGTGTTGTCTTTGTTATGTTTCCAGTACGGTTTTCCTGTAAAAACGACTTAATCTTATCCTCTATTTTCTTTACTTCTGAATTCATATCTTCCTTTTACTTCGAATTTACAAAACTCCATTTGTTTCTTTTATTCAATATTACCCAAAAATAGATTATAAAATAAAACGTCTCTTCATTAAAAATCAGTAACATTTAACACTCAACAATAGTGCGAATAATGCTATTGAAAAAGAGACTATGGCATGATATCGTCCATATACTTCGCTTTCTTCTCTTCAAATTCCTTTCGAATAAGCGTTCTATGTTCCTCTCGTATCTTTGCTCTTTTTGACTTAACGGGTCCTAATTTTGGAGGTCTATATTTAAAGACGAGGAGCAAAATAAGAATAACAAAAACGATTTCCACATACGCAATCCACGGAGGAATATACGAATTTTTATTCCAAAAATCAATTAACGGCGTGCCCCAGTCAGGTACTTCTGGCGGTTTACCTTCTTCACGGAGCATTTTCATGTCTGTATTAACCTTGAACCAGACAACTAACGCAACAAAATAATGAACGATGATATGCATAATAACAAGATAGATACAACTCTCAATACCGTAGAAAATAAAAGGTAAAGACCATTTACGTGTTAAAAAGATAATTGGCACCATAAAAACCGCTATGATAGCATAGGTCTGCCAATGCTCAAGTAAATGGGTGTAAATGATGTCATACAGTTCAGCAAATGTCATATAACAAGCCCTATCTTTGTTAGGAAACTAAAAAACCACTGTTTATATAAAGATATTATAATACAATTCGTATCATTTTTATCCATTAAAAACGGAAGCCATGTTCTTTTCGAAACATGGCTTCGTTGCGGTAACTATATCGTTGGGAAGTCTGTGGTGATTATTCAACATTAATACGCACACGATGCGCCTTAGCGGATTCGCTTTTCGGCAATCGTATATTTAATACGCCATTTTTATATTTTGCCTCGGCTTTTTCCGCAACGACTTCACAAGGCAAAGGAATGACACGAGAGAAGGAACCATATTGACATTCTGCATAGTAGTATGAACGGTCCTTCTTTTCCTGCTGGAATTTCTTTTCACCCCGCAGGATAAGCCTTTGCCCCTGAAGCTCAACCTCAAAATCCTTTTCGGATAAGCCTGGCATTTCTGCATTTATGATGACCTCATCATCACTTTCTTCGACATCTACCGCAGGAAATGTTGCGGTATTGAACACGTCGAAGAAGAAAGGTTCATGCGTGAGCCAATTTCCCGAATCCTTTCGGGAGGTTAACAAACGGTCAAACCAATTGTTGACGGTTTGCCGTAAATCGTTTAATCTTTCTTTAATTTGAACTGGAACCAACGTGTTACGCATAAACCTCACCTCCTTTTATTTTTTATATGGGCAGATTCACTACTGAACCTGCCCATTTATTCCTTAACTGACAGTAACAGGAATTTGTTTTGGTTTGGCTTCTTCTTTCTTAGGTAAGTGGATAATCAATACACCATTCTTCAGTTCCGCCTTGATTTTCTCCTGATCCGTCTTATCACTTAACTGGAATTGACGGAAATAGGGATATAATTCAAACTCCCGATAGGTTGGGTCTACATTCAAATTGCTTTTTGCAACAGCCTTGATAGTCAGGATGTCATTCTCCACCTGAATCTGGACATCTTCTTTCTGAACACCAGGTAAGTCCGCAATGACTGTTAAACCTTCTGATGTCTCAAAGATGTCCACAGGCGGTCGTAGTGTCTTTGAACTGTCCCGTGTATCAGGAACATGTTTAGATTGGGTCTTGACAGGAATTGTTGTTTCTTTCATAGCCAACACCTCCTTTTTTATTTAGTATATTAACTTACAGATATTGCAATTTGTTTGGGTTTAGCCGATTCGGCTTTAGGGAGCGTTAGCATCAAAATACCATTCTTATACTCCGCCTTGACTTTATCCGAATCTACATCGACAGGAAGTGAAATTGTGCGGATAAATTTACCAGCACCACGCTCATTGCGATGGAAAGCCTCCGGTTTTACATCCTTCACCGCAGGTTTCTCTCCTGCAATGCGGACAGTGTTATTAAGAACGGAGACTTCCAATGTCTCAGGGTTAATCCCTGGAGCCAATGCCTCCACGTAGACATTATCTTTATCCTCTGCAATATTGACAAGAGGATAAGTACGTGCCGAAATACCTGGCAAGAACGAGAAGCGGAACGAAGGGATGTCCCAGACATCCTCATTGAAAATGCGGAACAAATCATCCATCTCACGTTTGATTTGTTCTAATTCTTGAATTGGATCCCACCATCTTCTCATAGCTAACACCTCCTTTTATTAAGGTTTAGGTTGTTTCTACATTTTTCAAATTTCATTCTACATTTAGCAAACACCATGCCAAACTGAAATGAATAAAAAGTGTCTGAAAACACAGGATTTTATATAGGCTGTTCCTTAGTGAAAGATATACCTGTTTCATTTCCATACTTAAAAATAAAACACCCGTTTCACATTGACACATAAGCCAATATTCGAACTGTCCAACTTGTCCAACTCCCAACTATAACCCTTTAAAATCCATTCCAAACTATGTTATAATACTAACAATCCCTCCATAATCTATCCCAAATAAATATAAATTAGGTAGTTTTATATATGTGGTATCGATTTGCTCCGATAATCTTATTGATATTATCGAATCTGTTCATGACTTATGCGTGGTATGGTCATTTGAAGGATATGAAGAGTAAGCCTATATTTATGGCAATTGTATTTAGTTGGTGTGTAGCGTTTTTTGAATATTGCCTTCAAGTGCCTGCTAACCGTATTGGGTTTCAGTTTTTAAGTTTAAGTCAGTTAAAGGTACTTCAAGAAGTTATTACGATGGTAGTATTTGCTATTTTCTCGGTTGTATATATGAAAGAGCAAATTCGTATGGATTTTGTATGGGCTTCCATGTGCCTTGTGGGTGCTGTATATTTTATGTTTCGGGGTATGTTTGCTAATTAGACAGTTGTCCACACGGACATGAATGGGGGTTGTTGTAGAATATCCAGTACGCCTAAAATGTCGGGATAAGGAGAGATGTAATCAGCGTATTCTTTTATCTCTTTATGTGCATTGGCAGGGCATGCGAAAAAGGCTACCTGTTCGCGAATAGCAATATCACCTGAGGTATCTCCGATACCTACTGCTTCGTTACGATTGGACTCCAATTCATTCAATATAACCTTTATGGCTTCACCTTTATTGACACCAGCAAGTGATATATTCAAATAGTAATGGCTCGGTTGGATAACTAATTCAGGTCCACCCTGTTGTTTGACAAAATTATGGATGGTATCTATCATTTCATTAAATAATTCTGGTTTCTGGCTGAACAGTGAGAGTTGAGCTTCTTTCCCAAATTGATAAATTACTTCAGGTTGCTTAGGTAACAGTTCTTTTTCAATAAATAATCGTAGGTTGCGTAATCCTTGAATTTTTTCTGATGTTACACCAGGACCGAATCGTGACATATTGTCTTTTAATGTATAAATAACTGCGCCGTTTTCACATACAAGTGGAGCACGCAAATCAAAAATCTTTGCCCAGACTTCTACATAAGGTTGAGGTCTACCTGTGCATAAAATTAATGGCACAGGATAAGGACTGTTTCTTCTTCTTTTATGAAAAAACTCTGCCAATTGTTTAAAGGTATCCCAGTTCCATGCCTCTGAAGTTTCCGGAGAAAGGCATCCATCAATATCACTTACTATCCAGCGATAACTCACCAAAATACTCCTTGTTCATTTATTCATTATGATAAAAATGTGTAGAGACTATAAAGCGATTGTTGTTGTGGAATTAATTTTCTTGTCTGAATTTATTGGATATACTAACAATTACCATGAATAGAATACTAATGATAAAATAAAATAGAACGGAAGGTAAACATAGCATTTCAAAATCGCTGTCATTGGCCCTGTCAAAGAACTGTGCAGACATGTAAGTATCCATTAAAATTGAATTAAGGACTACAAACAAAACACTGATTATATAAGAGATGATAAGGACAAAAACTTTCCCCCACAGTCTAAGGCATTTCCAGAAATTCGTTTTAGCATTTATAAATCCTAATATAAGCATAAATATGCCAATGATAACAGAGGCACCGAAATATCTAATATAAGAGGAAAAATAGGCAGGTATGGGATATATCAATAAGTGTATTACAAATAAGGCAATAAACCATCCCCACATTAACATAAAGTAAAAACTGGGATTCCGAACGTATTTTATCATTATTTAATACACAATTTTTATCACAAGAGAATTCATTATTGGATTAAAGAATCTTTCAGGAACTCTCTTTTTATAGTGTTGGTAAGAACGGGAACCACTGTTTAAAGAACGCGATGGCTTCCGGGGCTCGTTTTGTTGCGGAGACGACATATTTCCCAAATGCTCCACCGCCAAAGGCATAATATCCAAATGCTCCACCACCTATGGCTATAACGCCTACCACTGCTCCACCTATAGCAATTGCACCGACAGCAACACCTCCGATTGCTATTACACCCAGCGATAGGCCACCTATCGAGACGATGCCGATAGATAGACCGCCAAATGTAATAATGCCAACAGCCATACCACCGATAGCAATCCAGCCTCTGGCAATATCACCAATGGCAATAATCCCGTTAGCAACCCCTCGCATTTCGTTCTTTTCAACATCAGGACCGATGGCAATATCAATAAGTGGAAGCCCAAAAACAGTTATAGTTGACTGTTTGCGTATACCTTGATACATTTTCTTTTGCATCTTTTGTCCTTTATTTATAATACAGTAATTATAACAATCGAGTATCGGGTTATCAACAAAATTTTAGAATTGTGTGTAAATTAAATTTAATCAAATTATCCGAAATAATTTTTATTTACTCCTGTTGACAGAAAAGGTATGAAACCCAGGAGCATAAATCGTCAATTGTCCCTGGTGTATACAATGATGTTATAAAAGGAACAGATTCAATAGGGACATCAATGCCATAAGTATCCATTACCAGGGATTGGAAGGCATAGGTCTGAACCACCATTGTAGATAATGCATCTTTTACACCCTGAACTTGAGGTTCCTGGTCGGAACGGAAAGTGAGCATAGGAGTTATGGTATAACCGCAGAGTTTCTCCGGGGTTTCTTCTACCTGCCAGTTGCTCATCAATGATACCCAATAGAACCATATCTCCCAGTATTCTTCTTCGCTCACTTCTCCGCAGGTTGTTTCGCTTGTTAATTTTGCAGTCCATTCTCCAATAGGAATAGGTACATCCTGAATAGACAGGTCTATGATACAGATGTTACCTTCAACATTCACAGCAACTGCATGATGATAGGGCCAATAAAAATGCATAGGTTCGTCTGGAAAAGTAATTTCACTCGTTGAGACTAAGTTCTGGAATACAATTAAGGGACCTGTAATATTCATTGAAGCAACATCAACATAAGGTTGAGCAATTACTTGCTGAATTTTTGTTTCGGTCAATTCGTTGGGGTCGAGTATCAGTTCCGTTTCGGGGATAGGGTCAGGGGTTGAGGCGATTAAATACTGTAATAGAAGGCTTCGATCCTGACAGGCTTGGTTTATCATAGACCATGCTATCGGGACGAGGTCTCCCTCTTCAGAACGAATTTTTGCCTTCCGAACATAAACACTGATTTGTTCCGCTCGTTCTTTCGAGATTGGTTTTAGATTATACGGGTTAGGAATAGGCTCTTTTCCCTGAGATATAACAAGTTCTACTGGACTATGTACGACCACCAACTTCCCTGCCTCTGGCTTCTGGGAGATAACCTTCCCTTCCTCAATAGTATCGCTATACTGGCGAGTAATCGTTCCAACCTTTAGTCTCGCCGTAGTAATTAAAGTCACAGCATCGTTTTCTGATAACCCCATAACATTTGGCACCTCTACCATCTCAGGACCTTTCGATACAACCAGATTCACCTTGTCTCCTGGTAGCAATTTCTTGCCGACTGATGGGTCCTGAGAAATAATATAACCAGATGGATAGATATCGGAGAACATCTCAGAGATTGTGCCGATACTTAGAGACACCTCTTTAATTATTTCTATACCTTCTTCTAACCTAATACCTATAATATACGGAACTAAAACATACACAGACCCCTTCGATACCATCAAATTAACAGAACTCCCCTTCCGTACCTTTTCGCCAGGACCAGGAACCTGCTCAACAACATTTCCTACCTTTACATCTTCCGAATTAGTATAGGAAATCGTACCAGGCTTTAAATGATATTCTTTTAACTTCTCTATAGCCATACTCAAAGAAATTTTTTCCACATCTGGCACTGTAACCCTAAAACAACCCGTGCTTATTAAAGATAAGGTTAAAATAAAGAATGTTATTATCTTATGAATATTATTTGTCATTCTTGTTTCTTTTCAGAGTTTAACTTGTTTTATCTTACCACATATTGTAATATTGACAATATGCAATATTAAAATATACATATATGTTTCATTTTCGTTCCACTAAAATATAATAAATTTAGTAAAATAATAACGTACAACAATAGGCTGAGAATTAAATGAATTGTTCTGTTTGTAATCTTAATCCTGCAGTTGCTAAATGTTCCGTTTGTGGGCATGTCATCTGTAAGAATTGTGGGGCTTTATGTCCAACGTGTAAAAAACCTGTGTGTCGCTCCCATTTATTCTACATGCCTACAGGGCAGATTGTCTGCCGAAATTGTGCCCCATCAAAACAATCACAACCCTCAGCAAAAATAAACGTTTCACCATCTCCCCCAAAACCAGAACCTAAGAAGCAAGAAGAAAACGTTTCTCTGAGTTTTGAGGATTTATCCGCTGAATTGGGTGACGTCTCCATAAAAGTAAAAGATAAAGTCGGACCTGAATCTACAGGAGAAAAAATGGGGGCTAAGGAGCCTATAATAAAGAACCCACTGGATGATGAGCATGTCGAGAATCCATTCAATTTGTCCGCAGAAACACAAGAACCCGCAGGGACAACCCCTACCAGTGGTTACAAACATTTAAAGCGGAAGCCAAGTGATGACCCTAATGAGTTTCGTATCTTAACTGCAAGTTCACCAAAGCCGACACCTATGTGGGTTAGTGGTTTGATAAGTGCCATTCTCGCTTTTATCTTATCTCTACCATTAACCAAGAATACTGGGACAGCGTTCTTTCCTCCGCTCTTTTCATATTCGATAATCCTACTTGCAGGGGGCTCTATTGTCTGGAACGGTTATGGATTGCTTCTGTCAGAAGACAGCACATTTAATAAGAGGATGTGTATCCCAGGTATCATATTCGCCATTATTGCCATCATTATTGCAATTATTGGACTAAAATAAAAAGGGTCTTATATGATTGACATCGGTGAAATATTACAATTCATTATCCAAAACAAATGGACTATAGCGGTAGTTATTCCCGTAATTCTTGTCATCATTATATTAAAATTCCGTGGTTAATATATTGTTAGTCCAACAAGAACCTTAAAAACAATTTTCAATTTCATTAAGAAGAGTTGGTTAATCACTGATAAAATAGAAGTTTTTTATAAAAATTAATGGTAGGCAACCATTTATGATTGACTTGACAAAATACATTACTCGTGATTTAGTTTGTGTCTACAAAGATGCAGAAACCAAACCATTTATTCTTGAGAAGATAGCAAAATTAACTTCGCATCATAATGAGGAATTGCTATCGCGAGAAAAGGAGGTCTTGGATACATTCTTAGAGCGTGAGCAGTTGGGCTCAACTGCTTTAACAAAAGGTATTGCTTTGCCTCACTGTCGAATGTCAGGCATATCAGATTTTATTATCGGCATTCTTGTATCACCTGAAGGAGTTGCTTATGGGTCTATGGATGGATTAAAGAGCCGAATCTTCTTCTTCGTAATAGCACCAAAAGAGAGCGGAAAGGAATATTTAGATATCATGGCAGAAATAGGTTCTTTTCTATCCAATGAAGAAGTAGTAGAAAAACTAATGAATTCAGAAAATGACGAGTTTTTGTTTAATACATTTTTGAACTTATGGGATGAATATTCACATAAGGAACACAATAAAGAATGACCCAGAGTTGTGGATGCAGTCCTCATTGTACAGTCTCCAATAAAGAAAACAATATTGGGCGAAACCTTAAAACAATCCTATATAACCCTCGCGTTTCATGTCCCACATGGAACGCTTTCCTTATTGCGTTAATCATTCTCGTCTTTGGTCAGGTAGTGCATTTCGACTTTGTCTATTACGACGACTATGTCTACACAGTAGGAAAAATTAACAAGGGAAATTTATGGTCACCTCAATTCTTATACTGGGCTCTTACCTCCACAGATGATGGTTTTTGGGCTCCTCTAACGAAAATCTCACACCGAGTAGATACTCACGTGTTTGGTGATAACGCTCATGGGCACCACTTAATAAATCTTATTCTTCATACTTTAAATGCTCTGATTCTTTGGAGGGTTTTATGCAGACTCACAGGAGATGGTTTGCTACAATTCCTTTCAGTTTGTATTTTCACTTTACATCCGTTGAGGATTGAACCTGTTGCATGGATAGCGGGAAGGAAAGACCTTTTATCAACGTTCTTCCTGCTATTGATGTTGCACAAATACATGAATTGGAAGTATTCACGTACGAAATCTGACTACTTAAAAGTCCTACTCTTTTTCTTCTTATCCGCTTTATCTAAACCTGTAAGTATCATTTTTCCCTTATTTCTCCCCGTATTAGATTTTCTTATTGTAGGTAATAAGGAACAGGAAAAAAATAATATTAGTCTTCTAAAACAGTTGTTGCTTTATGTCCCTTTCTTCATTATCTCATTGTTCATTTTGCTAATAACAATACACGCTGAGCAAGAAGCAATTGTTCCCACTGGTGTACTATCACCATTGCAAAGAATACGAAGGGTTATCGTATCCTCATCTGCGTATGCTCTTCTCACATTCGTCCCTATAAACCTACATATCCCGTCCGGTATCGAGTACTACCCATTCTTTACTGTTTATAAAGGAGTACCTGTTTACGATAGGGTACAGGTTGTAATATTCTCTTTACTCGTTCTTTCTGTAGTATCCACTTTTTGGATTTTTTCACCTAAAAATATTAAAATTGGAGTGGGTTCTTTTCTTCTCTTCCTCATACCGCTTTTGCCAGTGCTTGGCATTATTCCATTTGGACATCACCTTATAGCAGACCGTTTTACATATTCTGCACACATAGGTTTTTCCTTATTTTTAGTGACACTTTCAACTCGTCTTTATGGTATTACTAAACGTCTATATAATGTTTTGTTATTCCTTTTAATTTTGTCATTTGCAACAGTCACTGTTATTAAATTACCCGTTTGGGAGAATGGAGAAAAACTATTCAGAAATACATTAAAATATGAACCTAATTGCTATGTGTCTTATTGTAATATTGGTTACTCTCTTATCAAGCAGGGGAGATATAGTGAAGCCATCCCTTGCTTAAAAAGGGCTATTGAGGAAAATCCGTTACTTGCTGGTCCGTATAACGATTTAGCGTTCGCATACCAATCTCTTGGAAGATATGACGATGCTCTCGTTTACTACGAAAAATGTATACAACTATCAGGTGAGGACCCACAAATACTAAGCAATGTTGCTGTGCTTTACTTCGAGTTAGGAGACTACGAAAAGTCAAAGTCATTTGCAGAAAAGGCGTTGAAGAAAAATAACGATATAAAAAACGCACAGCACATTTTAGAAAAAATAGAGCAGATAGAAAAGAGTAAATTAGGTGGTTAGTAAAGGAAAATCAGGTTTAACAATTTCCTCTCCTAAAACAAGTTCTAAAACACCAAACTTCTCATATCTAAATAACTCAGCGTGTCCTATTCCTTGGCTTCTACCTTTTTCTGCTGTGTAATTCTTTATAGCACTTGTGATAACCTGATTTTTTAATTCTCTATCAGCTTTCTTAAGACCGTCCATGTTAATACCTAATGTACTCGCCTCTAATAATAACGAATCTATTGTCAAGTCCATCTGTGTTTCATGTTTTAATAGAGATTCTATCTTCTTATCAATTACAGCACTTATGTCAATGTATGCATTTACACTGTATGGCTTCTTAGCGAACCAATATGCTTCACTTACAAAATGTGGTTGATACAAACCGACAGTACCAAACTTAGGATTACTACTAAAGGAACACGCCTCATACGTTACCATTGCAGTATACCTGTGGTCAGGATGATCCTCACCTGGAGCAAATGGGTCCCATGAAAAAACGATATTAGCCTTCACCTCTCTTATTACATCTATAATCATGTTTCTTACATATTTTCGTGGAACATCTTCTAATTCTGAATCTAAAAAGTTACCAAACCTTACTTCCTTTAATCCTAATACCTTACCTGCTTCTATCGCCTCTAACCTCGACTTTTCTACAACTTCTCCCTCACTCAAAGAAAACGTTCCCTTTCTATTGTCCGTAAGAATTAACTCATAAACATTGTATTTTTTCTCCTCTACTAACCTGTATATTGTCCCTGCACACATAAACTCCATATCATCGCCGTGAGCAACTACTACCAATACATTTTTCATATCTTTTCTCCAAAAACTACTTACTTACAAACAACGTTATAATAGACAGGCACAATTACTTTTCCCTTTTAAACTAAAAACTTCTTGTATATCAAAACATTATAGTTTTACTGGCATTATAATGTTCAGATATCTCTCATCTTCTTCCTTCTCGGGATTTAGTGGTTTTATAACACATGGACTATTACTATCCTTTACAGATAACACAACTTTATCTGTTGTAATATGTTCAGCCACATCGACAAGGTACTCAATATTAAAGCCTATTTTTACATCTTCCCCTTTATACTCCGCTTCCACAATATCACTAAACTCACCCACCTCTGGGTTCTGCACATCTACCTGCAACTGACCTTCCTTAATAATCATTTTTATTGTCATTGTCTTCATTGCCTCTGCTCTCTTCAATACTTCCTTCCACTCCTCTGTTTTCAATATAACATGCTTACTATAATCTTTAGGTATTACTATTTCATAATTTGGAAATGTCCCATCTATCAAACTACACGTCAAACATGTTTGATTAAATTGGAAACTTGCCCTCGACTCACCTACACATATCTTAACATCACCTGTCCCATCCATCTGATTCATTATCTCTTTAACCGCTCTTTCAGGAATCGTTATTCTTACATTCTTCTCTTTTGGAACATTTTCCTTTTCTCTTCGTAAACTCATCCTCTTACCATCCGTTGCAACAACCGTCAATTTACCACCCGACATTTCAAATAAAACACCTGTTAATGCATATCTCGATTCTTCGGTGCACACCGCAAATGCAACCTTCTTAAACATATCCATTAAAAGCGATTCTGAAATGATAACTGGTTCTTCATCCTCAATATACGTTACTGGTGGAAACTCATCCGGTGGCATCGTTATATATTTAACTTCTGTTCTACCACTCTTCACTACAACCTGATTTTCTCCAATAGATTGAATATTAACTTCACCCTTCGGTAAGTGAGATAATAAGTTCGAAAATAAATGTGCTCTTATTGTTACTTTCCCCTCTTCTATTATTTTACATTCACTCAATTCCTGCTCTATCGTCATCCTTAAATCTGTACTCGTCAATTTTAAAATGCCATTTTCCGCTGTTATTAAAATAGACGATAGAATAGGTAACGATGACTTAGCTGGCACAGCATTCCTCACTTTTAATAATGCTTCATTTAATTTTTCCTGTTCAACAGTAATTTTCATAGCATTTCTCCATTATCTCTTTTTCTTCTTATTATTTATATATAAATATCAGTTTAGTTGTAGTAGTTTATGTTCTTTTGTTAACAACTATTAAAGATTATCTATTTTACATATTTAAAAGCAACTTCTTTATGTTAAGAAGATGTTTATTTATTTGTTAAAAACTTATAGTTATTAACAAATGAGTATTCTTTATAAATTTTTATGTTTATATTTTGTTATTAAAATTTGTTTTATTAACAATATTTTAACACGTTATAACCTATAATCTAACAACTCTTAAAAATTCTTCTGGTGTTACAATCCCCTGCTTTATTTTTTCTCTACAGTGGTCAGCCATAGTCTTCATTTTAGCTGTCTGTGCTATTGTTTCAGGAGTTGCACCATCAGCAATTAATTTCCGAATTTGTGGTGTTATCTCCAATATTTCAAAAATCCCTGTTCTACCTTTATATCCTGTGTGATAACAATTATTACATCCTCTTCCACGATATAGTTTTTTAATAGTAGTAGGAAGTCCTACCTCCTTCAATATCGATGTACTTGGTTTATACTCTACCTTACACTCCTCACATGTTTTTCTTACAAGCCTTTGTGCAATAATTGCAGTAAGTGCGCTCGATATCAGGTACGAAGGCATACCCATATTCCTGAGTGTGTTAATCGCATCGGGTGCATCGTTCGTATGGAGAGTACTAAATACAAGATGACCTGTCATTGCTGCTCTGATTGCAATATGTGCTGTTTCTGTATCCCGTATCTCGCCAACAAGGATAACATCAACATCCTGTCTTAACGCCGCCCTTAACGTATTTGCAAATGTCACTCCAATATCAGGGTCAATTTGCACTTGGTTGATTCCAGAGAGCTGGTACTCAACAGGGTCCTCAAGTGTTACAATACTTTCAGTCATCACATTCTTTTGATTAAGTGCCGCGTAAAGTGTTGTTGTCTTACCGCTCCCTGTAGGACCAGTAACAAGTATCATACCGTAAGGTTGCCTAATTAGTTTTACAAGTTTATTCTGTTCTTTCTCATCAAGCCCGAGGTCACCTATCCCTGACAGAACTGCAGACTGATCCAGAAGACGTAAAACGACACGCTCACCTAAAAATGTTGGAAGTGTTGCTACACGGATATCCAACTCTCTCCCTTCCACCTCTAAGTTCATGTGTCCATCCTGTGGATGTCTTGTCTCTGTAATATCAAGATCAGACAATATCTTTATACGAGAAACCACAGCATTTTGCATATTCGGGTGAATACTCATCACATCATGTAGAATACCATCAATTCGATATCTTACTCGCATCTCTGGTTCCTGTGGGTCAAGATGAATATCTGTTGCCCCTGCTTTAACTGCACCCTCAAGGATTGTTTTCACTGTGTTTATAGCAGACATGCCAGATGCTTCTTTTGCTATCTTTTCAAACCGCCTATCCTGTGTGATAGAGGAAGGAGCAACACGTTTAATTTCTGTTTTCTCTGACATTTCTTTCTCCTTTTCAGGTCGTTCTTTTGTTATTACTTTTTCTCGTGCCGATATTGTCTGTTTTTTAGGTTGTTCTACAATAACATTATTATTTAAAAGTTGTTCATACCATTTATCAATTATTGCATCTATATTGTCTACTGCTGTCAACATTGGGTATATTCGCTTACCTATGAGAATAGAAAGGTCTTTTGTCTTCTGTATATTTTGCGGACTGGTGATAAGCACTGTAACTTTATCGCCTTCGATATAAATAGGCAAGACTTGATATCTATGAGCAAGGGCTTCAGGTATCGTATTTAGCGCAGAAACCTCTGGCTTAACAGTTTTTATATCTACATACTCAAGATTATGCTGTTTCGCTAACGTCTTTGCTATATCCTCCCTTTTAACATAGCCAAGTTCAAGTAAAATATTACCTAATAATCTATTCGTCCTTTTTTGAACTCTTAATGCTTCTTCAAGTTGTTCCTTACTAATAATTCCGTCTTCAAGCAAGGCACTACCGAGAGATTTATGTTTTTCTTGAAGTTCTCGAGGATGCCATTCATACCTTAGAATGTCTTCCACTGCGGAGAAGGTTACCTTACCCATTTGAATAAGTTGTTTAAACCATGGAACACCACTCGTCTTTTCACGTTCACGGACTTTATTAAGCTCTTCCTGCGTAATGTATTCGCCTTTAACAAGTCGTTCCGCTATCCGATTTTCATTATTTACCTCATCTGACATACCAGCACTCCATTACATAAAAAATATATTCCATTTAATCTATTTATAATACATCAAATATACATTTTATAATAATAATAAGTCAAGAGAGGAATAAAACATGTTACTTAAAAGTTAAAAAAATTAAATAACGCATATCAAATCATAAAAAAAATCAAACTATGTAACCTACATTATTTTTACAAGTTCCTATACATATCTTTTTAGGTATGAACTTATGCCTTCGCCCTGATACGTTATAATACATAAACACAGGACAAAATCCGCATATTACTAACTACTGACCACATCCCCGCTCACGGAATAATATACTGCTAAATATGTTATTATATAGGACGACCCCACGGTAGTTTCAGAATAAATGATGCCACTTATGACATAATTGAAAATTATCTTATATTATCGGTAATATTCTAATGGAATTTATAAGGATTAGTAATGAATATACTTGGTATATCTGCCTTCTATCATGACAGCGCATCTGCATTACTTATGAATGGGGAGATAATCGCATCTGCCCAAGAAGAACGTTTCACAAGGAAGAAGCACGACCCACGTTTTCCAAAAAATGCAGTGGAATACTGCCTTCGGGAAGGGAATTTGAAAATCTCGGACATCGACTGTGTGGTGTTTTATGATAAGCCATTCCTAAAATTTGAACGGCTTATGATGACATATCTCGGAACCGCACCAGCAGGCATAACATCATTTTTTGTTCAGTTACCATCATGGCTATCTGAAAAACTAAATATGCGTGCAACTATTCGTAAAGAGTTAGATTATCATGGTGAAATATTATTTTCCACGCATCACCTTTCTCATGCCGCATCTGCATTTTTCCCAAGTCCGTTTGAAGAATCTGCAATTATAACCCTCGACGGCGTCGGTGAATGGGCAACATCTGCGTATGGCGTCGGTAAAGGCAACAAAATAAAATTATTCAAAGAAATACGTTTTCCACATTCCCTGGGACTGTTATATTCTGCATTTACCTACTTTACAGGGTTTAAGGTAAATAGCGGAGAGTACAAACTGATGGGACTTGCACCGTATGGTGAGCCAACGTATGTAGATATTATCAAGAGGGAACTCATTGATATTCGCGATGACGGTTCATTTAGGTTGAATTTGAAATATTTCGATTACTGTGCTGGCTTGAAAATGACCAACCAGCGGTTTGCAAATCTTTTTGGCGGTCCACCTCGTAAGCCAGAGTCAAAAATTACACAACGCGAAATGGATTTGGCAAAATCGATACAACTCGTAACAGAAGAAATCGTTTTGAAAATAGCACATCATGTACATAAACAAACAGGATTAAAAAAACTTGCGATGTCAGGCGGGGTAACATTAAACTGTGTTGCAAATGGCCGACTCTTACGAGAAGGACCGTTTGATGAAATCTGGATACAGCCCTGTGCAAGTGATGGAGGTAATGCGTTAGGTTGTGCCTTATTAGTGTGGCATCAAGTCTATGGAAAGGAACGCATCCCTGACTCTCGTCGACAAAAAGCCAGTTATTTAGGACCTGAATTCTCGGATGATGAAATTGAAACATTTTTGAGAGAGGAAAATATCCCTTACGAAAAATTATCCGAAAAAGACATTGCGAACCGAGTTGCACAGTTGATTGATGAAGGAAAGGTTGTAGGTTGGTTTCAAGGAAGGATGGAATTTGGACCCCGTGCCTTAGGGGCGAGGAGTATTTTAGGAGATGCACGTTCACGGGAAATGCAGTCCGTTCTAAACTTAAAAATTAAATTCCGAGAATCATTTCGCCCGTTTGCTCCTACAGTACTTCGCGAACATGCCGATGAATATTTCGAACTGAACGGTGCAGAGAGTCCGTACATGTTACTTGTGGCAAATGTACGAAAGGAACATCTCCGCGAATTAACAGAGGAAGAAAAACAGGCTCGTGGGTTCGACAAATTAAAGGTTATTCGTTCTGATATACCTGCGGTAACACATGTTGACAATTCAGCACGAATCCAAACCATCTCTCGTAATGACCACCCGCGATACTACGATATGATAAAGGCATTCTATGATAGAACTGGTTGCCCCGTTATTATTAATACCTCCTTTAATGTCCGCGGTGAACCGATTGTTTGCACACCGAAAGAAGCATACACCTGTTTCATGAGAACAAATATGGACTATCTATGTATGGGTTCATTCCTTTTAGATAAAACCCAACAAAGAGCATGGCACGAAGAAAAAGACTGGAAAAAAGAATTTGAACTGGATTAATAACTATGGCTATGAAAATTAATTACAAAGACAAAAAAGAACAACGGAAGTTCGGAATTTTAATCGGTGCTATTTGTGTATTAATCGGTACTGCACGTTGGGCAATACATGGATTTATAGCACTCCCATATATCTGGTGGGGTATCGGTGCAGTGCTTATCATTTGTGGAATTGTAGTACCTATTATTTTACTCCCTGTATTTTTTATTTGGCTCAAACTTGCCGAAGCATTAAACTGGCTAATGACACGAATCCTATTACTTATTGTTTTCTACCTCATAATAACGCCGATAGGATTACTGTTTCGGCTCGTGAAAGGTGACCCATTACATCGACAATGGCTCCCTAAAGATGCGACATACTGGGAAGAAGTCGAGGTCCAACCCGAAACAAAAGATGAATTCTTAAAGCAGTTTTAAGTATAAATTAAATTATAGATAGTAGTAACAACAAATGGTCAACCAATTAACAGGATAGGAGGTAAAAAAATGAAAACAATCGTTATTACATCAGGAGTTCGCACCGCTATCGGTTCCTTCGGTGGAAGCCTCAAAGACTACCCAGCCCCTGACCTTGCAGGGCTCGTCATTAAAGAGGCCATTCAGCGGAGTAACGTTGAACCCGAAGCCATCGGCGATGTAATCATCGGTCAATGTATGCAGAGAACCGACGAACTGCCCACAGGTAGACTTGCCGCACTTAAAGCAGGTTTGCCTATTCATGTGCCAGGAGTTACAATCCAAAGAAACTGCGCCTCAGGCATGCAAGCCATCATCTATGCTGCCCAGCAAATCATGCTCGGTGATATGAACATCGCCGTCGCAGGCGGAGTAGAAGTCATGAGTAGAGTCCCATATACCATTGATAAAGCGAGATGGGGAATCCGCTTACAGCATGCAACCCTCGCCGACGGAATCTGGGATGGACTCACCGACTCATGGAGCGGATTAATCATGGGACTTACTGCCGAAAACTTAGCCGAAAAGTACAACATATCCCGTGAAGAGCAAGATACTATCGCACTCAAATCACATAATAGCGCAGAAAAAGCAATTAAAGACGGAAAATTCAAAGAAGAAATAATCCCCATCGAGATAAAAGGAAAGAAAGGAAGTGTTACCATTTTCGAACAAGATGAACACGTCCGCATGGGCTTGACAATGGAACAATTATCCGCATTAAAACCAACATTCAAAAAGGATGGAACAGTTACAGCAGGAAACGCCTCAGGCATTAACGACGCCGCATCAGCGGTAGTACTGATGACTGAAGAAGAAGCCAACCGTAGAGGTTTAGAACCCTTAGGACGACTTGTCGCGTACGGAATGGCTGGTGTCGAACCAGAACTGATGGGCTATGGACCAGTCCCAGCAACAAAACAAGCCTTAGAACGCGCTAAAATGAAACTGGACGACATCGAACTTATCGAACTTAACGAAGCCTTCGCAGCACAATACCTCGCATGCGAAAAACTGTTAGGGCTGAACAGAGATATTACTAATGTTAACGGCTCAGGTATCGCATTAGGTCATCCCGTCGGATGTACAGGAACACGCATTGTAGTAAGCCTCCTATACGAAATGAAACGGAGAAAATTAAAGTACGGATTAGCCACACTCTGCGTCGGTGGTGGCATGGGCATGACAACTATCTGGGCTCGAGATTAAC
>DAOSBX010000026.1:0-501 GCA_035361075.1 Candidatus Hydrogenedens sp.
GGGGTAGAAGGCAAGGAATATGACGGGATTGGAGAGCCTGGTGTTATTTTCAGTCCCGATAGTCGTAGAGTGGCGTATTGGGCTATGCGTGGTGATAAGTGGTTTATAGTGGTAGACGGAGAAGAAGGTAAGGAATACGACGGATTTGGAGATCTTATCTTCAGTCCTGATAGTCGTAGGGTGGCGTATTCCACTGGGCGCGGAGATAAAATGTTTGTAGTTATAGACGGAGAGGAAGGCAAGGAATACGATGAGATTATGGAAGGATCTCCTATCTTCAGTGCTGATAGTCGTAGGGTGGCGTATTCCGCTAAGCGGGGGGGCAAGTGGTTTGTAGTGGTAGACGGAGAGGAAGGCAAGGAATACGATGGGATTGGTGCAGGTTCTCTTATTTTCAGTCCTGATAGTCGTAGGGTAATGTATTCAGCTGGGCGTGGAAATAAGAGGTTTGTAGTGGTAGACGGAGAGGAAAGTAAGGGATATGACGGGATTGGAGCAGGT
>DAOSBX010000026.1:601-48254 GCA_035361075.1 Candidatus Hydrogenedens sp.
TCTCTTATTTTCAGTCCTGATAGTCGTAGGGTGGCGTATTCCGCTAAGCGTGGGGATAAGTGGGTTGTAGTGGTAGACGGGGTAGAAGGCAAGGAATATGATGGGATTGGAGCAGGTTCTCTTATTTTCAGTCCTGATAGTCGTAGGGTGGCGTATTCCGCTAAGCGTGGGGGTAAGTGGGTAGTAGTAGTAGACGGAGTGGAAGGCAAAGAATACGGGGTTGTTCTAACAGGTAGCAACCTTGTCTTCGACTCGCCTACACATTTGCATACTCTCGCTGGCCGTGGTAACGAAGTCTTCCTACTTGAGATAGATATTGTTGAAAAATAGGTAACGTAATCTTAGGATAAAGCGTAGGTAGAACTAAAATATAACAAACGTAATCGTTTTTTGCTCTGCTTCATTTAAAGCGAACACATAAGATTTTTACTTACATTCCTTTTCTCTTCTGCGTAAATCCAGTAATAGGATTGAGGTTAAGATTAACTCATAAAATCATCTTTTCTAAGATTATACTGAATTCGGGTATTCTCTGAAATGCTACTTTTTCTTGGTGACCATTTGTAACCGCAGGAGTTGCACTTGTATATGCATCTTTTTATCCAACCTATTCGTTTGAATTGGTAGTACGGACAATGCGGGTACGTTTTGAGCAGTCTGAGTGCTTGCAGGTATCTGTAAGCGCTCTCTTCCTCTGCTGATATCTTTGCTATTTCCATTATCTCAACTGCTTCTCTTCTTTTTTTATTCTCTCTAATAAAGCATTTCTCTAAAAATTATTCTATGTGAATTAATAATATTTTGATAAATAAAAATATAATTTATAATGTATATAAATTTATTAAAACATACATTTAATAACCCATTTTTCTTCAATCTTACTGGGGGTAGGGAATAGATAGACAACACTTGATTGGGTATCCCAGTTAGCGTATTCGGTAGCATTTACTAAGACCTTTTTAATGGATTTATTGGAAGGATGTCGGATTCTGAGTATTATTTTGCTGAAATCCACATCTTTTTTGAGATATACATTCCCATCTATTTCATTGTTATCTAATGAATATAAATCATAACTTACTTTGCCGAAGTAGGTATCGGCGTTTGTAATTGTAATTTGCTTTCCTGATTCGAGCCAATAGGATGGAACAAATGGTGCCAACCAGAGAACATCTTTATCTTCACGGATAAACATTTTTCGTGTTTGAACAAGGAACCAACCCGTTTCATGTGTTTTATTCCATGCTCCGATATTATGAAAGTGTTCCCAGAATGACAGGTTTTCAGTATTCAATAATGAAGGAATAGCATTAAAATAAGAACGGATAAAAGGCTTTATTTCGTCTCGCATAGCATAAGTTTCCGCTATTCGCGTGTAATAGGGTTGGATTTTTGAAAATCCCCCCAAATTGAATGGGTCTTGTTTATTTCCTTCTTCTGGATAATCTCCTTCACCACTAAAAGCGAACCAGTAATCGGAATGGAGGAACCAGTAATCTTCCATGTGCTGGACAATGTTTTCCGCATCGTTGCTGTATGGCTCCAGTACACCGAGAGGGATTAGATGATGCGGTCCTAATTCAACATCATACGCCCAACTTCTGCCGGCATCTTCTCCGGGAAACATTTCACCGGAGGTGCCGAAGGTATATAAGTTAGGTGGATAGGGTAAAATCCATCTCCCATTTGAAAGCGGTAATACAGGTGTTCTCTCCTTATTCCATTCGAATGCTCTTAAAATAGATGCATTTAAATCCTTTGCTCCTTCTATATATTTATCTGCTAATGGATGGTTTATATCTTTTAATATGGAACCCACTCCATTAAGTCCTGCACAAAAATGTCCCTGGATAGCGAACCGATATGCAAAACGATTCCAATCCGCGCCAACACCTGGTGGCATAAGCCCGTATTCTGGCACTTTATCTCCATTTCCTTCCATTTTTTTCGTTTTCTCACACTGTGCCATTATCCAATCGCAAACTCGGGATAGTTTATCCGCATATTTTGTTAACCATTCTTTATCCCTTGTAAGTCGGTAATGTTCGGCTAATGTCCATAAATGCCAGCCTGTTCCCATTAATGTATACCCTGTGGTCAGATAACCTGCATCATTATACTTGCTTATGAAGTATTCCAGAGATTTCTTCGAAAACTCATGCCAGCCCATAAGGTCCATTCCATATACAATGGAATGAGCTTCACTTTCTAATGGACCGTATGACATAGAGGCTATCCATGGAGCAATTAAATCCTCTTCGGAACGTCCTGCAATTAAACAGTGCACCTGCGATGCTTTAATAACATTGTTAAGTAAGGGTTCAGGTATATCTATTTTCATTGAGTCTGCACATAAGTTTTCCCAGTATTTCACTGTTTCTCCCAGGAGTTCTTCTTCTTTTATTTGCTCTAATACTTTTATATCTATATTTATATCTGATGGGATGATGACAAATAATTTGATAAATGACCCTGGAGATATTGGATGGTTTATAAGAATATTTTCTCCACTTATTTCCCCAATTGAATTCTCTATTTTGCAAATACCTACTATCTTCTCTTGCTTCTTTACAACTATAATATTATGTTTCTTTTCTAATTCTGCTTTTATTCCCTCTTTTTTGTTGGAGTAAAAAGAAAGAGAGAAATCTGGAGTTTTTTCTTTCACATCATTATTTTTTATTTCAAAATCCGAAATACACAAAGATTTTTTTTCTTTATAGGGAGCAACAAAGGTTCTTAAAAAATATGTAATGCCGTTATCATTTTTTTCAATTACAGGGATAGGGAGCCAGGCATTATAAAGAGTGCGTTTTAATTTGTCGGTATTCCCCATACGAACCTTCATAAAAAGGTCGTTAAACTGGATAGAACCTTCTCTCTCCACAATGAATTTATTATTATCACACGCAAGGGATAGCATCGTGGGTCCATTATCCTGAATGGGACGGTGAATCTTTTCCATGGCATTTGGAAAAGTTTGTTCTGGAAGAGAACGGACGCTATCAAGAACACTTTGCTTGCCTTCTATCGTCTTTTTGTATTCATTTATTGTAAGAGAGGAAGATTGTAAAACTGCGAAAACACCTGCAGAAGGCACATAAACACAGGGATGGCTCATGATGTCCTCAACTGCAATACAAAACTTTGTATCTGGCAAACGAATCCATAACAGGGTTCTATCCCCTTTATCACTTCGAGGGACACTATAAAGGAGATTAAGTGTTAATGGCTCAGGAAGTTTCCATATTTGATTTAACGGATGTAACGATTCTAAAAACTTTCCATTATAAATCTGAAGGGTTGCCTGAGTATTTGTATCGTTTTTTTCTTTTTCCAATCTTATAACGGTTTTTTCCCAGTATGAATTGCTATATGCATTCAATTTTTTTATATATAGTGGTTTGTCAGTTTCAAAGACCCATCTAACTTTTTCTGTGCCTTTCCAGATAAAAAGATTATCCCGCCATGGTATATGCAAAGCACATTGGGTCCCTTTCATTTCAATCTCACCATTTACATTTTGCCATTTCCCCTGCCATGGAGATTCTCCTGTCCAGACTTCTACTCTGATTTTTGAGGGGGTATTATCATCAGCAAATTCAATTTCAAGATCTGTTAATTTTCGTCTTTCATACCAACGCAATCCAATACATTTTAATCCTTCGTAATCTGGGACTTCGTATAATCCACTTTCCTGTAAAGTTATTTTTTTCTCCAAAAACACATCCTCTGGCGGGAACTCTTCTACTCTGGAACAACGAGCCCCTTCATATCTTCTCGGGTCGCAGGTAATCACATCTGCAAACGATGCAATATCTAGATTATTATCTTTGTTTGTTTTTTCTTCATTTCCCGTTAAAATCAATTTTGCATCTGCCCAGTTTGCACAATCACAGGTAATACCATCATTCCCATCTTTAACCACAAGACGCAGTTCACGGGCGTTATCTAAGTTAATCTTAACAGGCACTGGAGAATCTAATTCCCGTATTACACCACTGTCCCAGCGTTTCTCATCGTCCACAAATATCTGGAAAATCACACTGCCTGTATTTGTCCCACTTTGTTTTTGAACCCCCACTTCACATTCAAAATGTTTATATTTACCACCTAAATCAACTACAATCTCTCCTACTGCATGATGTCCTATACCTTTCTGATATTTTTTCTCCCCTATTTGCAACTCCATTGGAGTTTGCCCTGAAGCATGTGCAGAGACATCCCAGCCCGTCTCTCCCCAGCCCTGTGTAATCGAAATAATACGCTCTGGCATATCACTCAAATATACCATCTTGTCTGAGAAACATGGCAAAGATATGACAAATAAGCAAATCATTATTAGTCTGTGTATCTTTAATAGAGTTCTTATCATTCTGCTATCTCCTTATAAGTAGAAGCCTTTCTTCATTTATCGTATAACCTTTAACCAGAGGTTCTTTAAGCGTTTTAGTTGCCCAGATATGAAATTATGTTACTTTTTTTGAATTAACACGATAACCAATAGAAATAATCATGTCTAATTATATAGGTTCATCTTTCTAATTTTTCCATCAGAGGAAACCTGTGCAATTTTTACACAGGTTGATTTTTCGTTTAACTCATTTGATTTGTATATATTTTTGATATGTTTGGCAATAATTGTCCTATCAATTTCAAAAAGTTTTGCAATTAAATGTGGATCAAGTCAAATAGTGTCTTTTTCAGGTTTAACTTGAATTTCAGGTCCATTTGGAAATTCATAAGTCACAATTTTACCTTCATTGAAATCATCTTTTTGTTTCATTTGTAGTATCCCTATTAACGTCAAATTAAATATCAGATTTAACCAACCTCTCTATTTTGTTGTAATAGTTTGATGTTATTTTTATGAAACTGATGTAATTGCATCTATCTTCTATCTTAACATAGTGGTTCACTAATCCTATACGTAGAATGTACGCGATAAACACACATGTAAGGATGTTGATAATACCTTTGTAATTACAAGTAGTATGGCAGGCAAATACTGCTAATGCGTATATAATTCTGTGGGGATATTACCATTCCAGCGGGACCATGTATCGCAATTTCTATTAATTGTTTCACCATTGATGGATTTAATCACCCACATTCCCGCAGGTGCGTTAACATCGTATTCGATTTTATTATCATCTAAAAACACGAAGGATGAATATATTTTTTCTCTCGAAGGATTTTTGTTGATGAGTTCTGATAACAATTTGTTGGGAGAAAGGTTATTTCTATCGGGTAAATACAATAAACCAAATTTCTCATCATTATAAACACAAACATACAAACCACTTGCACATTCAGGTGCAAAAACGAACCACGCTTCCTTCTGAGCAACGGGAGTATATTGTGGTGGAATAGATACGGGGGAATTTCCTACTGCAAATCTTTTGTAAACACCTGTATTGTTCCAGCACCACCATTTGCCCTTGCCTTTTATATGAAAGCATTTATTAATGTCTACTTCTCTATCATTTAATAATAAGGTTGTAGGTCTCGGAATAATCATGGCTCGCAGACCTCTATATACTCCTCCTGCACTAATTAGATATTCCGTCCCTCCACTGTATATTTCAGGAGTTCCATTTTCCCCATAACCTATCTGAACAAAATAATCATGAGGTTTTTCACTTGCCCACTTCTTCACAATAGGAGGGACAGTGTATGGAGATAATACAGCAAAAAGAATTCGGGAATGTCGGGTCATTTCCTTGCCCGGGGCATTATCGCTTTCAGGCAGACACCACCATCGCATTAATGCAGTATGTGGGTCAATCACTAAAGATGTCGTATCGGCATATTCAAATCTACGACGGAAAGGGGCACATCTACGGAACTGTAAACTACCTAATGCATATTTCCAATTAATACTATCTAATACCTTATGTGCTCTAACCCTTATCTCTGTCGAATCAGGAAATTCTTCCAGATTTAGCAATGCCTGAACCGCATATAACAAGTAAGGAATGGAATTAAACTCATATTCACCATTCATAAGCATATCTTCAAGATAATCAATAAGCCACCTCTCCAAACCATTAGTTTTGTTATCATATTCGGGCTTCCCAGGTGTAATTGTGGAACTTCCATATTTAAATAGCCACTGATTTTTCAAATACCTACTACTTTCCGTCATCAAATGATGGTTTTCTGTATCACGAACCCAACCCAGGGATTTGGGAACAGCAATTCTCGGCTTTCCTCCTTCTTCTACTAACCCGACATTAAGCACATGTTCCAATGTCTCCTGGTAAATCAATTTCGGATTATCTCCAAAAAGATACATAATCCTCGTAAGCACCACCTCCGTAAAATCATAATCCCCTTTAAACAAAAACCATGAAGAACCGCTGTATGACCAAGGTTTCAATTCCTGCAAATATTTATTTACTTCTTCTACATCTTTACCACAGGCAAGTTTTGCCAGGCATATATACGGTGAACTGCTTCTTTTTTCCGCCTTTACCAAAGGTTTCTTCGCAACCGATTCTATGAATTCTTTTGCATAATCATTATTATAAGACAATTTTCCATTCTCATTATTTAGTAGAACCTCATCATTCCATTTTGGTCCTGCTTCTCCCCAGGATAAATGTGGAATCGGTTTTCGCCCTGCACCTAATAACTCATCCACCAACGACGGCAAAAATAAGAAGGCAGTCATAAGAAAGCAAATCCCAGGAAAACTATAAAGGGACACTTTCACTAACAATGATAGTAAAATATAAGAAAAATAATTTTCTTCATTATTTTCGCTTTGTTCAAAGAACTTATTAAAATTTGACATAAACAGTTTTTCCTTTATTATCTTTTCTATCAAATGGGTTTAATAATACCATACATAGAAATTTATTATGTAAAAAGTAAACTTTACAGGTATTTAGAAATAAGAAAGAGAATAGGCAAATAATAACAGGAAAACAAGGAGCGGTGGATATGGCTGGGATGAAATATCAACCTAATGCTAAAACAATGGCTTAACTGGGCAAGATAATAAAGAAGTTAAAGGAATCCGTGATGGGTTTTGTGAAGCAGTTGAGGTTAAGCCACAAACAGTATGTTAGTGGAAGCATAGAGAGAAATTAACAGACAGGTCATTTCGTCTCCATCAGTTAAAGGTGGTGTCTAATCTGTCGTAGGAGTCGGTAATATGTTATGTTAGGTGAGGCATAGTACGGGGCTGGGGATTGATGGTTTAGTGCGGTATCAAAACTGTTCATTCCAAAGGGGAATAAAGGAAATGTATTTCGGTATTTGTATAGGCATGTGGTTATTAAGAGGAGATAAAACAATGATTTACCCGCCCATATACATCGAAAACCAATGAATTAGCTGAATGCTTGAACGGTAGGATAGTGGAGGATTCTTCTGCAACATTACTTTACAGGTTACAATAAGTTAATGGATAGGTCAAATCACACGTCTATTGTTATAGCTTTGTTTACAGAAGGTGGAATTAAATAACGAGTTCTAAAAAAAAGTATTCACAACAACACATCCGTTTGAATCTTCATTTGTCCCCTCTTTAAAAAACTATTAATATTAAATACAGTTCTAAAGTAAAAAGTCCCTTGTAGCGTACAAAATTCAGTATGTGCACATTCTACAGGCTTGTATACAACACGCTGTCGCCATGGTCCGTAGATTTTACTGTAATCTATTTCAAGATGAAATATTAAATGGCAGATGGAAATAAATTTATGATAATACGTTATAATTTATTGAATGATTTTTGCATTATTTTTGCGGTTGGGATCGAATAGTTCTTTCATCTTATAATGGATGTATGGTTGTTTTGCGGCGTCTTCTTTCCCTTTAGCGTGTGCTACCCATAATTCAAGGTCTGTCGGGCAATATAAAACGCTATGAAGGTTAACATTGACCATTGCAACAGCCTTCAGGATTTCAAGGGCTATGTTCTGGTCAATCTTGCCGTAATTTTCCTTAATCCGTGTTGCCATCCCTTTGTATCGGTGGTCATAAGAATTAGAACCGTAAGGCATGTTTGGTGCATTGGCACAGGTTTGTAAGGAGCGAATTCTCGGGTCCATTGCCTCATCTGCACGCATAACTGCATTTGGGATGGGAATAGCATACTCAACAGTTTCCTTTGGGTCATTATCGGTAAAAATAGCGACATGATGAGCACAGGTTTCAAATGCCAGTGCACGATTATCATCTCCATCCGCAATTACATAGTTATATCCAACGGTATGCCGTGCAGATTTGATAATGTCGGAGGCCTTATCTAATGTTGAAGCCTCTTCAAGGATACGGCGGAGTAAGAATTCCAGTGGAATGCCATCAATACGTCGGTCTTTGTTGGTTGCACCAATTTGAGCGATGGATACGCCACGCATGTTCATTCCTGACAATACCCCGATTGCACAGGCATAGCCAACCGAAACAAAAGAGTTTAGCCCTTCAGGTTCATAACAAAAGAGGACTGCAGTGTCCTGAATACCTGCTTCCATAATCCAGTCGAAATTTCTGCCATGATATAATTTGCCATCGGTAGTTGCTTCTCCCCACACTGCAAAAGAACTGCAACCCCGTTCTGTAATAACAGAAACGACATGAACTCTCCGTAAATCCTGCAATTTTACACCTGCACCATCAGCCAATCCTTCCAGTTCACGTTCATATCTTGGTGGAATATGAGGTGAACATAAACGCCATGTTATGTCTAAAATTAACTTCGCCGCAAATTTTGGTAGTCCCACTTCCCTTTTTGCCAATTCCAGAAGTTCGTCAAATCGTGTTAAACTTTTACGAACCACATCTTTCAGCAATACACCACGTTGAAACCCCATTTCATAAGGTGTTCCTTTTAAGTGAAGAACCTTTGTGCCTTCCACTTCTTCTAAAAAAGCCTTTTGCACATCCACGTTCTCTTTTGGTCCACGTATCGGGTATAACCAAAAATAAAATCCAGCGATTAACACAACAATAACAAATAGGACAGGTAGAAGAAATTTAATTTTCCGTTTCATGTTCTATACTCCTGTGATTGATTTGTTTATGACGGGAAGCAATCTAAAAAGAAAGAATATAATATTCTATAACAAGAATGACATTTAGTATTACAGGAATGTTTCAATGGGTGCAAAAAAGAATCTCGCATCTACATATCCACATCATTGGGATGTATCAATTTCAGAACTTCCAGAAATTGGTAAAAGCCGTGAACGGCGACTAAATCAGATGGGTATTTATACCGTGAAGGACCTATTGCTCTACCCACCTCGTAGGTATGAAGACCGAAGAAATATTTGCACCATTAACTCAATTAGAAACGGCAATAAATATACCTTGTTGGTAACGGTTGAAAAGGCAAGGCGTATTTTTCTATCGAAAGGTATTCAACAAGCACGGGTTATGTTCAAAGATGATACGGGCAACTTAGAGGCAATTTTTTGGGGAAGAGGCTATCTTATTAATTATGTGTTTCAAACGGGAAAGAAATTTTTCTTATACGGTTCTATCGAAAAATTTAATTCCAGATTCGTGATGAATAATCCAGAGTATGAAGAGTATGTTCCTGAAGAAGAGAGCATCCACACTTCCCGTTTAGTGCCTATTTACACCGTAACTGAGGGTATTTCGCTTCGCTCATTTCGTAGATGGATTTATGAAGTATTGACGCAAATTTTAATTGATGATACATTATCTGAAGAATTCATCAATGCCCGTGGATTTATGACGTTACAAGATGCCATAAGAAAACTACACTTCCCAGATTCTATCGAAGAGATAGAACAGGCACGCCAACGTTTAGCCTATGATGAAGTGTTGAAATTACAAAAAGAATGGTTAACATGGAGAACAACAAACCTCGCATCAGAACATATATGTAGACATAGAATTAATGGTTCACTTCTTAAAACATTCCAAAAAAGCCTTCCCTTTAGTTTGACTAATGCACAGAAACGGGTTATAGATGAAGTATTACATGATATGAGTTCAAATAAACAAATGCTGAGGCTTATTCAAGGCGATGTCGGTTGTGGCAAAACACTGGTGGCTGTACATGCCTTACTCTCTGCTGTAGATAGTGGCTATCAAACTGTTTTAATGGCTCCTACTGAAATATTGGCAGAACAACACTATTTAAATATTCAACATTTCCTTAACGTCCTACCTGTTCAGGTAGCATTACTCACAGGTTCTGTAAGGAATGCTAAAGAAATACGTCAAAAGATAGCCAATGGTAAGGTAAATATTGTCATTGGAACCCATGCTTTAATTCAGGATACGACACAGTTCCAAAATTTAGGGTTGGTCGTAATTGACGAACAGCACCGTTTTGGAGTGATGCAGAGGAAAAAATTGCGAATGAAGGGTCAGGCTCCCGATATTTTATATCTCACTGCAACACCTATTCCGCGAACTCTCGCCCTAACTGTTTATGGAGGTATGGATATTAGTATCATTGACGAATTACCATCAGGTAGAAAACCTGTTAAGACTCATATTGTCCGTGAAGAAAAAAGAGAGGATTTACTGAACTTTATAATAAAGCAGGCTCAGAACGGTTTTGCCACCTATTGGGTTTGCCCAAGCATTGAGGAATCAACTCATAAGGAGAACCTTAAACCTTTATTCAATATCTATGAAACACTGCGTAACGGTGCTTTTTCAACATTACGAACAGACTTGCTCCATGGGAGGTTATCTTTTAATGAGAAAGCAGAGGTAATGAATCGCCTTGGAAAAGGAGAAATTGATGTCTTGTTCTGTACCACAGTCATTGAGGTTGGTGTTGATATTCCACATGCTACTACACTTGTTATAGAAAATGCTGATTGTTTTGGACTTGCTCAGCTTCACCAATTACGCGGTCGAGTTGGGAGAAGTTCTTATGATTCGTTTTGTTTCTTGGTACCTACCTCCCTTAATTCCGCTGGTATCGAACGATTAAAAATTCTATGTCAAACAAATAATGGATTTGAAATTGCTGAACAAGACCTGCTTCTCCGCGGGCACGGTGAACTTGGTGGCTTACGACAAGCAGGTATGTCTGACCTTAAATTTATCGATTTTAGCCATGACTTGCAAATTATTCAACAGGCAAGAAATGATGCCCAAATATTGGTATGCAAGAGATAGTATTGCTTTACTATTTTGATATTCTTTTGATAATGCTGTTTGTCCATCTATTCAATTCATCATGAACAAAAAATGAATATAATATGAAAATCATTTGAGGGCTGTTGAAATTCATGTACTTATAGTTTTCGTGTCAATTTATTTAAAGATGCTCAGAAATTACTAACACGTGTGTATAAGTTCTAATTGACATTTTATATATGGATATGGTATTACAATGTATTACCTGCGTTTTCTATAAACAAAGTTAAAGGAGTAATAATGACTATGAGTTCTGAACCGCAAGTTATTTCATTCAAAGCAGACAAAGCCCTTTGGGAGGCATTAGAAGGAATGACGAACCGCTCTGAATTTATTCGCAATGCTATTTTAATGGCACTGGATAATGTTTGCCCTCTGTGTGGTGGAACAGGTTTGATTTCAGCATCACAGAGAAATCATTTACAGAATTTTTTAAAACATCACGAGGTTGTTATTTGCAAAGAATGCAATCAACGACATTTAACCTGCACTCATACACCAAAGAAGTAACAAGGCTTACTAACCCATGAAAATGCGATTGTATACTTGTATATTTTTTGCACTGGTTTTTAATTTATTCAGCCCATTTTGTTTATGGGCAATAGAGGAAGGGAACGTTTATTATGCAGGGATTCCACCAGTTGCAGGGATTCTTGACCGTCTTATACTTCCACAGGAGCAGGTGCAGGTAATATGTGCTTCCAATGTGAATCCTCATACCTTTGATATATCCCCATCACAATTGCAGAAACTGACACATGCCAAAGCATTTTTTCATACCAACTTTCCTTACGAATTGAAGATTGTAAAAACATTGGAAACCACGAAAAACAATGTGCAATGTGTGGATGTTACGCAGAATGTCCACTGGCGGGAAGAGCGTATTCATTCTCACTACGAACATAGGCTTTCTCAACAGTATGGAGGAAATAATGATTTGCATTGTTGGCTTAGTCCCGAAAACTTAAAGATAATGTCTTTCACTATATACTCAACGTTAGTCAGGAATAATCCCGAAAAGAAAGATGTATATCAGGTGAATTATAAAAAATGGCTAAGTGACCTTGAAGAGATAGATAAAAAAATCAAAGAGATATTATTGCCTCATAAAGGAAAACGTTTTTTTGTATATCATCCTGCTTTTGGTTATTTTGCGGAATCGTATGGTTTGCACGAGGTTTATATTGAGATGGAAGGGAAGACTCCATCGCCAAAACAAATGCAAACACTATTCGAACAGATGAAGAGAGAAGGGACTCGGGTAATTTTTATTCAACCTCAATTTGACCCAAAACCCGCAGAGATTATTGCAAATGCTATTGGAGGGAGAGTGGAGGTGATGAACGATTTTGAACGGGATGTGTTAAATCAATTTTTGTTCATTGCGGAGAAAATATCCGATTCCTATAAATAAGAAAGAGAGATTTAAAAAACATTATGACAGAAAGAATAACAACAAGTAATTCATCAACCACATTACCTAAAAAAGGGGATACTATTCCAGCGGTTTGTATACGGGATATGTATTTTACTTATCAAAAAGAGTATATCCTTGAAAATGTAAATCTGGATATATTTGCTCGGGAATTTGTTTCTATTATAGGTCCTAACGGCAGTGGCAAAACGACCCTATTAAAACTCATGTTAGGACTTTTACAACCTCAAAAAGGGAATATCCTCATTTTTGGTGAGAAACCAGAGAGAAATCGTGACCGAATCGGCTATGTACCACAATATTTCCAGTTAGATATGTCTTTCCCAGCGACCGTATTAGAAGTCGTTTTAATGGGGTTAGTCCACAAACAGCAATGGCTACGTTTTTCAGCCTCTGCGAGGGAAAAAGCCCGAGATGCATTAGATATTGTGGGGTTAGGTTCATTATCGAAAGAAATGTTTTGTAATCTTTCAGGAGGCCAACGCCAACGTGTATTAATTGCCCGTGCCCTAGTGAGCCAGCCGAAAATTCTTCTGTTTGATGAACCTACAGCACATGTAGATACAGTTGCAGAAAAGAATTTGATGGATTTATTGAAGCAAATTAGCCGTGAGTTAACAGTTATTTTGGTTTCCCATGACTTAGGGGTTGTTTCCGAATATGTAGATACAGTTGTGTGCGTTAATAGAACCGTCCAGAAACATCCAACAAATGAGCTTACTGGTGCGATTATCCGAGAATTGTACGGTAGCCATATTGAGTTGGTTCATCATGGATTTATTCACACTCAGGAGCGACATAACCATGAATGAACTATGGCATACATTCATTGACCCTAATTTTCCATTTCTAAGATATGTCTTTGTATCGGGGATATTGGCAAGTATTAGTTTCGGCATCGTCGGCTCGTATGTTGTTACTAAAAATATGGTTTCATTGGTAGGTGCCATATCTCATTCTGTGCTTGCTGGGGTCGGTTTGGCTCTATTCCTTCAACATCGATACCAGATAGGCTTTATTACACCTTTTTATGGGGCACTATTCGCAGGTATACTATCCGCTATTATTATTTCTTTGGTATCTAAATACATTACAGGGAGACAAGATGCGGTTATCGGTGCCATCTGGGCTGTTGGGATGGCGATAGGGATGGTATTTTTAGCATATACCCCTGGCTATGTTGACCCGATGAGTTATCTTTTCGGTAGCACCATGCTTATTACAAAGAATGAAATAAAGAATCTTATCTTTTTGGATATTATCATTCTTGCTATTGCTTTTGTATATTATCCTCAGTTCTGGGCTTATTGTTTTGATGAGGAATTTGCCCGTGTGAGGAATGTTCCTGTCATGTTTCTGAATATGCTTTTACTAATTATGTCTGCGGTTACAGTGGTGATGATGATGCCTATGGTTGGAATTATTCTTGTCTTGGCTCAATTGTCTCTTCCCGTACTAATTGCAGAGCAATTTGTATCACGTCTCTCATTATTAATGTTGGGCTCCATTATCCTTTGTATGTTGACCAGTACTATAGGACTCATGGGCAGTTATAAACTTGACCTACCCGCTGGGCCCGTTATCGTCCTTACCTCCATGAGTATCTATATCCTTGTATACCTCTTCAAATTAATAAAGAAAACTATAAACAAAATCTCTCCATAAAAACGTTTTTTAAATCCGTCCGCATCCACTCGTAGGTTATTTTCGTTTATTGTGAGGTTCCAATTATCTATAAACAAAGAATGTAAGTATCTCTTAATATACATTTTTCGTTATAATATACGTTTAATATAGAATTTTAAGTTAGAGAGGTTCATTTATGAAATCATGTTTTTTTGTATTTGTATCTTTGTTTATAGTTATATTTTCTACTTTATTTAGTGCCTGTATTCCGAGTACACCACCACAAGGAGATATAAAGGTTGAGACAAATTCAGGACAACCATCAGAAATATCAGGTGTAAGTCCGACTTCATCTACAACACCTATACAGGAAACAGCACCACCTACTACCAAGGATAACGAATCGGCGAAACCTGACGAAAAGAACAAACAAAAAGTAAACAAGTCAACAATTCGCTTTGGTATGCCTGGAGCAGGAATCCCATTTTCTATTCAACAATCCCCCTTAGTCGGAGATGACGGTTTTTCGATTAAAGGTTCATTTGGACTAAGTGGAACGATAACACGCCCAGATAAGAACAAAGACCTCTGGGTCTTTGCAGGGCAATTTGAATTTCCTTCGGAAGAATATAAAGCGGGTGAACCGAGTTATATTATTATAAACGCCCCAGCTGAATATTATTCACAAAATAAACCGTTAGACCCGTCTTTTATACCGCAGGTTATGATAACAATTCCTATGAAATTACCGAAGGATGCAAAAGATGAGAAAGGGAATGTTAAGGTTCCTTTCCGTATTGAAATTCCTGTTTCTGCAAAAGCCAAATTTATGTTTACAATGGTAGATAGTCCGTGATATTATAACTCTATGAAAAATCAAAATCACCGGGAAATAGAAAACGCACCTTGTATATCTGCTCCCCATAATAGTTCTGTCCATGTAGATAAGCCTCCCCTTAGAGATTTGTGCAGGCAGTATAACATACGACTTAAAAAGCGATTAGGACAGAATTTGCTTTTAGATGATAATATTCACCGCATTATGATTGAAGCGGGAGGGTTAAACAAAGAAGATGCTGTCATAGAAGTAGGCGCTGGACTGGGTGCTTTAACATGGCATATTGTTCACTATGCAGGTAGAGTTTTAGCCGTAGAAATAGACCCTTCTTTTATGCCTTGTCTGGAAAACCGTTTTGGTCATTTACCACATGTAAAATTATTTCGGGGAGATATTCTAAATCACGAAATCTCAGATTTGATAGATACATTTTTACCAGGTGCAAGCCATTACAAAATGCTTTCAAATCTCCCTTATTACATTACAACCCCAGTATTATTTCATTTTTTAGAGTGCTCTGTAAATTTTGAACGAATTGTGGTTATGGTCCAATATGAGGTTGGTGCACGAATGTCTGCTATTGCTGGGACAAAGGACTATGGAGTTCTGAGTTTGGCAATTCAATCCCTTTACCATGTGGATTTAGTCCACTTTGTTCCACGAACCTGTTTTGTCCCACGTCCAGAGGTGGACAGTTGTATTGTCCGTTTACGAAAGATTAACCCACCTATAATATCGCTCGAAAAACGGAAACATGTATTACAGGTTATTCATGCTTGCTTCTCACAACGGAGAAAGAACCTTAAAAATGCATTAGGGAAATCTCCCTTGTTGCAATTACCAATGTCATCGGTTCTGGAAGGGCTTCAAATTGCAGGAATTGACCCTACACGGCGAGCTGAAACACTCACCTGGGACGATTTTGTACGACTAACAGAGATTTTCGAAACATTAAGGTCAGAAAAAGAAAAATCGCAAAACCTCTCTCATTAATAAATAAAATATAAACATTAAATTATTTAGGTTATGAATACAATATGAATGAATTATTAACACAGGTTATACAACAATTAGAAAGTGGCATTATTATCGTAGATAAGGATGGAAGCGTTTTAATTGCAAATCCATCCGCAGTAAGATTTCTAAAACTACCTCAAGAAATAGATTTGCAAAAGTGTAATATCTTCGAAGTCAAAGAGTTATCTCCTTTCGTAAATATCTATTGTGAGATACTCGCAAGTAAAAAACCCGTTATACGAAAAAGAATAATTATTTCTGGACAAGGTAAAGACATAGTTTTGGGCTTAAATGGCTCTCCAATCATGGAGGAAGGCAACCTTCTCGGGGTTGTATTTTTATTTACCGATTTAACAGATATTGAAAAGATTCAACAAGAATTAGAAATGTATAAACAATTAGAACACATCGGCGAATTGACAGCGGAAATGGTACATGAATTTCGTAATCCTTTAAGTGTTATTTCAGGAATTACTGAATTTTTAATTGATAAGTTCTCTACTAACTCAGATTTGGTCAGTAATTTGAAATATATATTAGGCGAAACGGAGCAAATAAATCTTTTAATTGCTCGATATTTAAGTTTTGCAAAACTTAAAGAAATAAATATAGAGAAACAAACTACTGATTATATTATTCAACGGGCTATCTCGCTTTGCTCTAATATTATCAAGAAATATAATGCGACTATCGATGTAGAAGAGATACCTAAACCACTCAGGTTCATATTTGCAGATAGCGAAAAATTAGCTGGTGCCTTATCCAATCTAATCCGCAATGCTGTTGAGGGGCAATATGAACAACAGAGGATTTGGGTTCGTCTCTCGGTCTATGAAAAGGAAGGAGAGATAGTGTTTCGTATTGAAGGAGCTGAACCGTTCTCACTGGAAAACACGGAAGAAATTGATTTGGCTGATAGCTACGCTGATAGGAAAAAGGGAGGGACAAGAATAGAACTTTCCGCGTTACGTTTCATTATATTAGCCCATCGTGGGTGGATACGTTCCTACCAACGAAAACCATTAGGTATTGCATACGAAATTGGAATACCATTAAATCTACGAGAAAATATATCCATTGATACTACCAAACTATCCGAAGCTGATAACGTATAAAAATGATGAAAGATTGTGAATTCAAAGTCGTTATTTTTAATAAACCACAGGACTATCAGAGTATATATCAACTCCAATTAGAACAAAAAGAAAACCTTCATTTGGGCTCTAATACAGAATACCTTTATCTACTTGAGCATTTGCCAGTATTCACCGCAGGGAGACAGTTCAAACAAGAGCATTTACTAATTCCACTAAATCTGTGTCGGGAACGAGGTATTGATTTCTATCATATAGACCGTGGAGGCGATATTACCTATCATGGCCCAGGACAACTCGTTGGTTATCCCATCATAGACCTTAACCGACATAAAATAACAGTTCACCAATATCTACGTAAACTGGAAGACATCATTATTGAGACCTTACATACCTTTCACATCCAAGCCACAACCTTAAAACCTTTAACAGGTGTTTGGGTTCAAGACCGAAAAATTTGTGCTATTGGCATCGGTGTTAAGAATGGAATTACATGGCATGGGTTTAGCATTAATCTTACCGTAGACCTGACTCCATATCAGTGGATAGTCCCTTGTGGAATTAGTGATAAACCCGTAACCTCATTACAAAAGGAAATTGGTACATCCTCCTGTCCTACCAAAGACGAATTCTTAAAGGTATTATTACCTATTTTTTTCAGACAATTTGGCATTGAGCATTTCTCTATTATAAATTCCTAAACCTGCCGAGACTTTGAAAATATAACTTATGTTATAAATATATATAAACATAGTAGCCTCTTATTTTAGTTCCCATATTATAATTTCAGTTTGTTCGTGAGAGTTACTTTTGATATAATATGGTTTCTTTATTTATCCGTACCATTAAAACCCAAACCGTAATGAGGAGTATCTTATGTCATTACGAACTTACGAAGCGCTGTTCATCGTCAGCCCGGAAGTGGAAGACGATGACGTCCAGGCGATAGCCCGCGAGACCGAGAATTTGGTCGTAAAGAGCGGAGGGGTTATCGTGCGCTCCGAAGTATGGGGTCGACGGAGATTAGCTTACAAGGTCAAAAAGTTTACGGAAGGTATCTACATTTTGATACGTTTCCAATCTCCTCCCAACTTTATAGCGCGACTGGAAAATTATTTCCGCCTTAGTGAACAAATTATTCGTTACATCGTCGTGTATTTTGACGAGAAGACGCTCCGTCTGGAAGCGGAACAAGAACAGAGACGCAAAGAGCTATTAGAAGCAGGCTATGGACAGCAATCAGATTTAGACAAAGAAAATCTTACCCCAATTCCGACTCATATTGAAGAGGATGAGGAGGAAGAGGAATAACTCTTAAAAAAGGAACGATGAATTATGTCAGATGTGAGGGTTCCCGATTTAAACATAGTTCTGATTGCGGGTCGGGTAGTCCGTGAACCTGATTTTCGCACAACACCCAGTAGAAGGTCAGTTGCGCGGTTTACCATAGCCCACAATCGTCGATACCGTATGAAAGACGGAAGTTTCAAAGAAGAAACGGTTTTTGCAAACATTGTGGTTTGGGACCGTCAAGCTGAATACGCAAGTCAACAATTGCGGAAAGGTAGGCCTGTTTTGGTTGAAGGTCGGTTGAGATTGGATGAGTGGGAAGACCGTGCTACAGGGCAACGTCGGTCACGTCTTGAAATCGTTGCATGGCGAGTTAGTCCCCTCGATTGGGTACCCGCGGAAGGTGAATCTTTCGACGTTGAGGAGTTTCCACCTGATGAGGAAAGAGGCTCGTATCCAGATGCTTCCCCAAATCAGGGGAAAGTTCCCCCTCAAAATAACATCAACCATTTTCCAGAAGACGATGTTCCGTTTTAACCTTTCTTTTACCTAAATTTTCTATTTGTAATTAAATTGAACTAAAAACACTTAAATAATAAAGAGGATTGTCTTATGGCACACATCTCTGCAAAAGCAAAATCAAAGATTCGAATGAAACGACTAAAAAGACGTAAGAAGAAGAGAATATTCCGCAAAAAGGTGAGTCGTTTATCATTAGAACGGATAGTATATATTGATTACAAAGATACCAATCTTTTAAGACATTACATAACTGAACGTGGAAAAATTATACCTCGACGGATTACAGGTGCGACAGCGAAGCAACAACGAATGTTAAATCGTGCTATCAAATTAGCACGACAGATTGCACTGCTTCCTTTTGTCGCAGAATAAAAGAAAAGGATACGTTTGTATTCCTAAAATTAAAGATATCTTATTATGTCAGGTTTTTTGGCGAAAATATTGTTTCTTGTCTTGATTACAGCCTATATGGTTGGAGAAGGACTTTTTTTCTTTGTCCCTCTGATTTCAGTTGCACTTATTGGACCAACAGTGGCAAGAGGTTCTCGTAAACGTACGTTCCTATTATGTGTTGCATTAGCATTTGGAATTGTTTTAGGAGCGGAAATAGAAGAATTAACATGGGAATATGAAATCATTCTGATTAGCTTAGCAACCTTTATTGGAAGTGCAATGCTGAGTATCTCCTTAGGACTTGCATTAAGAAGATATTCATGGGCTCATTGCCTGATTCTTACCACGGGTGTCATATTTCTCCTCTTTACATGTGTAACTATGCTATTTTGGCAAGAGTTGAGAAAAGACATTTCAATTTCGGTCAATGCGAGAATAGCCGAGATAAACAATTTAAGTAAAGAACAAGCGGATAGTATGCCACCTTCCTCTACGACCTTTATCGAAGGGTTAAAGTATCTTGATTATCATTGGGAAGATTTCCATTTAGGACTGATGTTTGGACAAAGCCTATTATTATCATTGATAATATTGGGTCTTATAATAGCACGGTTACGAACCTTCCCATGTGAAGATGGCTTAAACTGTTGGGAAAATCCCAATTTAGGTACCTTTGCTCAGATTCGACCGACAGATTATCTGGTTTGGCTGGCAATTTTATCTGCAATTGTCATAATCTACGACCAACATTATGGAATAGGTGAGATTCCACGAATTATTGTACGCAATTTAGCAGTAGGTTTAAGCTTTGTTTATTGGCTAAATGGGCTAAGTATTCTTATATTTTGCGCCTCGCTATTCCAATGGAATATTGTGATTACATTGATTATTGTTGTTTTCGTTTTCGGTATTTGGGGTTTTCCACTCCTTGCCACTGTAGGCTTTTTTGATACATGGTGGGAATTCCGAAATGTGTTGTCACAACTTTACAATCGGATGAATCCAAAAATAATAGCATGAATATAAATAAATAATTAAGAATAATTAATAAACTCTAATATTCGGGAGAAAGACTATGAAAGTGATACTATGTCGCGACATTGAGAAGTTAGGAAAGGTCGGAGAAACTGTAAATGTTGCCGATGGTTTTGCTCGCAACTATCTTATTCCGCGCAAATTAGCTGTATCTGTGCAGTCCGCATCTGCTGCTGAAATCAAGCATCATTTTGAAATTATTCAGAGGCGCGAAACAAAACGGAAAGCACAGATGGAGTCGGTAGCTAAACAGTTAAATGCCATTACAATCGAGTTCAAAATACGAGCTGGAGATGAGGATAAACTGTTTGGCTCTGTAACGTCCGCAATGATTGCAGAAGAACTCCATAAAATGCATTTTGACATTGACCGCAAACAGATTGTTCTTGAAGAGCCCATAAAAACGTTAGGTATCTTCTGTGTCCCAGTAAAATTAGGAAGTGGCGTTACTGCGGAATTGAAGGTTTGGGTAAGCCAGCTTACGGATGAAAATTCGACAGAGAATAATGAAGGTTAATTGATATGTCATCGTCTCGGAAAAAATTAAGCAACATTGAAAAACTTCCGGGACTGATTGACCGTGAGCCCCCAAAGTCGATAGAAGCAGAACGGTATGTATTGGGGGCAATACTTTTAAATGCGGAAGCATTTAAAGAAGCCTTAGATGTTTTCGGGTTCAACACAGAAGGGTTATTTTATTATACTCCGCATCAAATAATATTTGATGCTATGATAGAAATCCATGAGAAGAAGAAACCCGACGTTCATGCTGTAATTAGTCATCTCGAGTCTAAAAAACAATTAACAGATGCAGGTGGTGCTTCGTATATCACCGAATTAATGAGTTCTGTAACAACCTCCGCAAATATTACTTACTATGCAAGTATTGTTCTCGAAATGGCAATGTTACGACGCCTGATTGAACGGTGCAGTTATATTATTGGCAGAGCGTATGAAGCACAGACGCCTGTTAAGGAACTGGTAGACCACGCAGAAAGTGAAATCTTTACTATTGCTGCACAACGGAAAATTAATCCCATCTTTTCGTTTAAAGATATTGTACAACCTATCGTAAAAGGGCTTGAAGACCGAATTAAAAAAGGAGAGGTAATTACAGGTATACCAACAGGTTTTGATATTCTTGACTATTATCTCTGTGGTTTGCAACCTTCGGAAATGATTGTCCTTGCAGCTCGACCTTCCGTAGGAAAAACAGCATTTGCATTAAATATCGCAAAAAACGTAGCATCCCAACAGGATAAGGATGGCAACCCCTACGGCGTGTTAATCTTTAGTTTGGAGATGGCGAAGGAGCAGTTAATCCAACGATTAATTTGCATGGTTGGGAGAATAGATGGGCAGTTTTTGCGTAAAACAAATCTGGCGAAGGATTCATTAGCCCATATTATTGAGGCTGGAGGGCAATTAGCAGATTCGTATATTTATGTAGATGACACACCAAGTATAAATATTATGGAACTCCGTTCAAAAGCGCGACGTCATTTATTACAACATCCCGAAGTTAAACTTATTATTATTGATTATCTACAATTAATGAGTGTGGCAAACCGTGGCGAAAATCGACAGGTAGAAATTGCAGAAATTTCACGACAAATTAAAGGTTTGGCACGTGAGTTAGGTATACCTATCCTTACATTATGCCAATTAAGTCGTGAGGCTGAAAGAGAGTCAGCGATACCAAAGCTTTCCCATCTGCGGGAATCTGGTGCTATCGAACAGGATGCTGATGTTGTGCTCTTTTTACATCACGGAAAACAGGAAAAAAAAGGTGAAAAAGAGGCTGATAAAAAGAAGGTTAAAGACCCTGTAAACATTCAGCTGGATATTGCAAAACAACGAAACGGACCAATAGGGTCTATTCATTTAGCATTTTACCGTAGGTATCAGTTGTTTTCCCCGATAAGTGATGTAGATGAGTCAAGTGCTCCTGATTCATCCTCAAAACAATATGCAGAGGAAGAGGAGAGTCCATTTTAAGTAAAATAACTATGAAAACACTATAAGGAGAATAACTATGTTTAAGGGTTCATGGGTCGCATTAGTAACACCATTTAAGGAAAATTTTGAAGTAGATTTTGATGCATACGGTAAGTTAGTAGATTTTCATATTCAGCAGGGAACGCATGGTTTAGTCCCTTGTGGTTGTACTGGTGAAGCGGCTACGTTATCCCATGAAGAACAAAAAGAATGTATTCGTTTTGTGGTAGAACGGGTCGCAGGTAGGCTTCCTATAGTCGCAGGAACAGGGTCAAATAATACTGCAGAAGCCATCGATTTAACCCGCTATGCCAAAGAGGTTGGATGTGATGGTGCTTTATTAATCACCCCATACTATAATAAACCTACACAAGCAGGGCTTATTGCTCATTATCATGCCATTGCCAAAGAGGTAGATATACCTATTGTGCTTTATAATGTGCCAAGTAGAACAGGAATTAAACTGGAAGCTGAAACAGTGGCAGAGTTAAATAAAGTGCCAAATATTGTGTGTATTAAAGAAGCTGGCGGTAGCGTTGACCAAGTTTCTCAAATTCTTTCGCTATGCGATATTACTGTCTTGTCAGGTGATGACAGTCTCACTCTGCCCATGATGTCTGTAGGTGCAATGGGTGTTATCTCTGTCGCTGCAAATGTTGTCCCTGCAGAGATTGCCCACATGTGCACCCTTGCTTTAGAAGGAAACTATGCCAAAGCACGTGAAATACATTATCGGTGCATGCCGTTATTCAAAGCATTATTCTATGAAACCAATCCTATGCCTGTAAAAGCAGTATTAGCACGGATGGGTATGATTAAGAACATCCTACGTCTGCCCTTAGTACCTATGAGTGAACCCCAATACAAACGGCTTGAACAGGTATTACAAAAACTCAACCTTATTTAGTCTTAACTAAATATACTACGAGAAGTTCGTCATCATAGCAACAAAGAAAGCATCACCAATTAAGTCAGAAGACACTTTTTCCCATTTTTTGTCCTATCCTGAAGTGTTAGTTTTTCGTTGATACAAGGTGACACTCAAACCACTGAAAATCTTAAATTCCTTTCTTTCCCAGTTTTCATTAAGATATTTCCGAATAGGTTCTGTATGTGGCTTGTATTCAAAAGTAATACCATGTGATTCCAGAAACCACAGACGGTTATATTTCCTTGTTGCCTGTTCAATCGGAACGGGTAATAACCCATGATGTTGTAACAGTGTTGGATTGCCAAATGTATCGATATGCACCTGAACATCAATAGCACTCATACCTACCCGACATTGAGGATAATCCTCTAAATAGTGCCTCATAGAAGGAGCCATAAAATGACTCGGGTAAATAATAATATCTCCTTCTTGAAAATGTTCTCGAACCCACTTTCCTACACTTCGAAAATCAACCTTATGATAAACACCCAGTCGATGCATATCTACAGGATGCAACCGCTGATTATAAAAATCCAGCAAACATGAACTGGTAAGAAGAATAAAAATAAATAAAACTGCCCCTCGGACTGCATTGTATCTTAGCCCATGGATTCCTTTTGCGATTGCAAACAAAGCAACAACCCCTGAAAAAATAAACAATCGGTGTTCATAAAAGGAAAAATGCCTTGCCCCCCAGAAAAAAACATTTATAAAGATAGGAACAAGACTCATTAGAAAGACATAAAACCCTTGTTCAGGTTGATTACGGTATGCCCATAAACCATATACAAATAAGAACAAGGACAGGCAAAATAATATCCAGTAAACAGTCGTGTCCGATGTATAACCAGCAAAAAAGTTTTTCCACGTGATAAGTCCTGTCTTTATTGTCGGGTTTGGATACCACACATAACGGATGTTCGATACAATTTGGTGAAACTCCCACGCAAGATATAAAGCAGGCAAGACAAATATGCCCGCAACTACATTGGTCCAGAACCACTTTCGAAACAAATTGCGTCTACCTAAACCCATAAGAACAAGGATAAATAAATTCGTAATAAAAATTGTCCACACACTAAAATAATGGGAATACATCAGCAGGACAAAAATACAACCTAATCCAATCCAGTCCTTCCATCCATTCTTTGAAAGAATACGAAATAGGAAAAGAAGACCTAATAAATTTAACAACACATAAAAGGAATAAATTCGCAATTCTTGTGCATAATAAATCTGAAAAGGTGAAATAACAAATAACAACGTTGCTATAACCACCGCTATCGGTCTGTCCAGCATCCATTTCGAAACTCGGTAAAACACAATAACGGACAAGATACTCCAAAAACAGGGAAGCAATCGCCATGCAAAATCATCCCAAACAGAATACAACTCCCAAAATCGAATGGCTCCAAGTATATGCCCCCATATAAATGTAAGTAATGGGTTCATAGGCGGTTCATTATTTAACATTGGCGAGAGGAAACTAAGTTTGTTATCCACCAGTTTACTTAACTGAATAGAGGCACACTCGTCATACCATAAACTCCATGTGCCTAATCTATATAGACGCAAAAAAACTGCTAACGGGAAAAGGGCACTCCAAAAAAAATATGAAGTCACTTTCCATTTTAATTTTTCCAGTTGTTCCTGTCTTATCTCTTCTTTTGTTCGAATCATATTTATAATTCCATGATATTATTTCTGGTTACACTTGTGTTTCTCATTATAATTAGTTAGTTATTACAGATAAACATAATGATAAGATAACTAAAAAGGATATACATTTTCACATTAGCATGAATTCCACAATATCAAATAATCACCCAACAACAGGATTATCTCCATGTTATATTGGCGTTTCTGGTTGGTCGTATGAAGATTGGAAAGGGACTGTTTTTCCATTAACATTGCCAAAGACCACACATCCTATCCGCTACCTTGCACAGTGGATTAATTGTATTGAGATAAACGTTACTTATTATCGACTTATAAACCCATCCATGAGTAAAAACTGGGTAAAACAAGTTGAGGGCGATAAAGACTTTTTATTCACAGTAAAACTGTGGAATAAGTTCACCCATGAAAAAAAGGAGCATTTAGAACCTCAAGATATAGACTCCTTTGTTCACTCTATTGAACCAATATTAAATGCGAATAAGTTAGGTTGTATTCTCATTCAATTTCCATACCGTTTTCATCGCACTCCTGAAAACAGAAAATACCTCGCTGAACTTATCTCGTCTCTCTATACCTTACCAGTTGCGGTAGAGTTCCGCCATAAATCGTGGTTTCATCCACAGGTTTTAGCAGGTTTTCGACAACGAGCCATAGCCTTCTGTAATATAGACCAACCTTTAGTAGATTCCTATTGTCTACCACCTACTGAGGAAGTAACTGCTGAATTTGCTTATGTTCGTTTCCACGGTAGAAATGCAGAACATTGGTTTTCAGAAGAATCCAGCCGTGATGAAAGATATAACTACCTTTATAGTGAACAGGAATTAGACCCATGGGTTGAGCGAATTCAAAATATACGAACCAAAGCCAAGCGTGTGTTCATTCTAATGAATAATCACTTTGCAGGGAAAGCCTTGATTAATGCAATTCAACTTCGTGAAAAATTAGGTTATCCCGTCTCCACTCCAATACCTTATGAATTACAACAAATTATAGACAAAGAGAAAAAGTAATCCCTATTTGTATTCTTTAAACATCCCATAGGAATACACACCAAAGAAACAGGTGTTATACATCTTGTAAGCATTACAGTTTTAATTGTATTATAAAACCTACCCTTTAATACATGAGTGAAATTAGATGCTGATAACAAATCTTATAAAATTCTTAAATAGGATGTTTGGGTTATTTAACCCATCCTTAGCACCCCATTTAGCACAAGTTACATATCTAAGTAAAAAAATCGGCGAACATTTAGAATTATCCCCTCAATCCATTCAAGACTTGGTTGTTGCTTCATCTATACATGATGTTGGTTTACTTTCATTATCGCAAAAAGAAAGTTACCTATTATTAGAAGAGAATTTCCCAGCAACCCATTCCTTGACTGTGTTTTTATTATTCAATAAAATTCCTTTTTTTAGCCAACCTTCACGGATTGTCAAGTATCATCATGTAAATTACAACGATTCAGAGAATAGTCTGGAAAAACAGTATCCTGATAAACAACCAATACCGATTGAGAGTTTCATAATAAGATTAGCAGATAGAATTGCGGTTCATATTAATCCAACACAACCTATTTTAGAGCAGATAGAAAATATTTACCAATACATTGAGACAAAAAAAGACATCTTTCATCCAGAGGTCTTGAATGTTTTTTATTCGATATTAAAGAAAAGAGACTACCTATGGCTTGATTTACTATCCGTCCCCCCAGAAATATTGTTAGAAAGGATATTGCAGGATAACATTACGTATATCCCCGAAAATGAAATATTTTTAAAGGTAGCTGAGGTTATAGGGCATCTTATTGACTTTAAAAGCCAGTTCACAGCCAGTCATAGTTATTGTGTTGCAGAGATATCATCTTGGTTATTTCATACAAATACACCTCCAGCCAATGAAAAATGCAATTACATCAGAGAAGTAGGCTTTCTTCATGATATCGGCAAATTAGGAATTCCTATTGAGATACTTGAAAAACCAGGCAAGGTAAATTCACAAGAATGGAACATAATGCGTTCTCATGCTTACTATAGCCACATCGCATTGGAAACTATGTATGGTGATTATCCTTGCCTTAGATATGCCCCATACCACCATGAAAAGTTAGATGGTTCTGGTTATCCCTTCGGATTGAAAGAGGATGATATTCATATAATTGCACGGACTATATCCATAGCCGATGTTTTTACAGCGATAACCGAAAAGAGACCTTACCGTGCAGAGTTGTCTGAAAATGAAGTGGTCGGTATTATGAAGCCTATGGCAAATGCAAAAAAATTAGATAAGGATATTGTAGACTTTATTCTTACTCACTTTAAGGAAGCAAAGGAACGACGGGACGAAGCAGAATTTATAGCAAGGCAAACGTACAATAGCATTAGGGATAACATAAAAAAATACTACGAATTAGAAGTAAAAAAAGAGATATAAGAGAGACACTACTAAAAAGCATCTACTCTATGCCCCTAATTAAGTTCCAATTTTAATGATCTTTACCAAAAATTAACAAGAAAAATATATTGTTGTTTTGATATAATAAAAAATAAAGGGTTAATATGAACTCTTCTGCACCGAATATCATTCCTTCCGATGTTGAGGAGAGATTTGCGTCTTTATCGGAATATCTTAAATCGGCAGGAATGAATGAAAAGGACATCCGTAGAATACAAAAAGCATTTGATTTAGCCCAGCATGCCCACGAGGGACAAAAACGCCTTTCTGGAGAACCCTACATTATTCACCCTATCGAAGTGGCGAAACTTCTCTCAGAATTAGGTCTGGATGCCAGTACTATAATGGCAGGCTTACTTCATGATGTCTTTGAGGATACGTCACTATCTCGTGAAGAGCTCGAAAAGGAAATGGGAAGAGCAGTACTACACATCATTGAAGGGGTTACCGCCGTTTCAAAACAACAAATGAAAGCCGTCCTCCGTGAAAATGAGAAAATCCGCAAGTTGGCAACCTTACGCAAGTTACTAATAGCGAGTGTGCGTGATGTTCGGGTGTTATTAGTAAAATTGGCTGACCGCCTACATAATATGCGGACTATCCAATACTTATCAGATGAGGCTCAAACCCGAATTGCTCAGGAAACAATGAACATTTATGCTCCTGTTGCACATCGCCTTGGAATCTACCGATGGAAAATGGAATTAGAAGACCTTTCTTTTGCTGTTCTTTTACCTGTAGAGTATGAATGTCTCAAACAACGAATTGCTAAAACCCAACAGGAACGTGAAAGGGAAATAAAAGAGCTTATCGCTTATATGCAAACAGAATTGCAGAGACTTGGTATCAAGGCACGTATTTTAGGCAGGCCAAAACATCTATATAGCACCTACCGAAAAATGCAACGACAACAAATCCCCTTGGAACGGGTAATGGACTTATACGCAATACGGGTCATTGTCTCTACAGTTGAGGAATGTTATAGCGTGCTGGATATTGCCCATCAGTTAGGGAATCTAATTCCTGAACGGTTCCGCGACCATATAAAAAAACCCAGAAGTAATGGCTACCGTTCTCTCCATACCACCGTATTCATTCCCCGTAAATATCCCTTAGAAATTCAAATTCGCACTGAGGAGATGGACCGGGAAGCAGAATTTGGTATCGCAGCACACTGGTTCTACAAAGAAGGAGGGATTATAGATGATGCACGATTACAACGTCATATCGAATGGCTACGAAATATGGCTATGGAATTATCCTCCGCTGATGGTGAATTAATTACTCTAAAAGATATTCAGGATGACCTGAAAATATCCGAAATTTTCGCCTTTACACCAAAAGGTGACGTGATAGAATTACCGTTGAATTCTACGGTGCTTGACTTTGCTTATTCAATACACACCGACATCGGGAACCATTGCATTGGTGCACGTATTAATGGTAAATTTGTCCCTATTCATACCCGACTTAATACAGGTGATGTGGTAGAAATCCTTACTTCCCCGAAACAGGAACCTCGATTGGGCTGGTTAAAATTAGTGAATTTCGGGAGGGCACGAAATAAAATCCGTCGTCATCTCCGCGAACGGGGTATCCTACCTAAAGAAGAGGAAGAAGAGGAATTAACAAAAAAAGAAGAAAAGAAGGAAATGCCTCCTCAACCCTTGTTTATTCCCGACCTTTCCGTCTTAACAAAAACCGACTTCGCCAATAAGAACGAGACCCTTGAAAAAGAACGACACCTAAGCATCCGTATTGATGGTGAGAAGAACATATCTGTCCAATTTAGCAAATGTTGCAATCCACTCCCTGGCGACGAGGTATTAGGCTATTCTACTGTTAAAGGAGCAATTACAATCCATAAAAAAGATTGCAGGGTTTTCAATAGTGTTCCCCGTGATACATCACGTATCCACAAAGCATGGTGGGAAAGTGACAACATCTCTAAAATAACCATTCATGTTTTGGCACGTCCGTCACCAACTATAATTCAGGAAATCACCACATTGTTAATAGAAAATAAAATACCTGTAATCGATGCAAATTATAAATCCCTTCGACATGGACTAATTAAATTTGAATTTACACAAAATATCATGCCCACTGCGAGTATGAAATCATCCGATTATATTATCCGTTCCATTCGCTCCATTAATGGAGTTATACAAGTTCGACGGACAATCGTTTCTATATAATAAGATGTGAATTGAGAATATGGATACGTTTGAATTAGTAAGTTCCTACAAACCAGCTGGTGACCAACCCGAAGCAATAAAATTGCTCGTAGACGGATTAAATGCAGGACTGCGAAGCCAAGTACTATTAGGTGTAACAGGGTCTGGAAAAACCTTTACGATTGCTAACGTGATTGCTACTGTCAATCGTCCCACATTAGTATTAGCCCCCAATAAGATATTAGCTGCTCAACTATACGGTGAATTTAAGCAGTTATTTCCTCACAACGCTGTTGAATATTTTGTTAGTTATTATGATTATTACCAGCCAGAAGCATATATTCCAACCACAGACACGTACATCGAGAAAGATGCCTCTATTAACGATGAGATAGATAAAATGCGACATTCTGCAACACGTGCTGTGCTGACACGACGAGACTGTATCATTGTTGCGTCTGTCTCATGTATCTATGGTATCGGTTCACCAGAAGTGTATCGGCAGATGCGGGTTGAACTTCGTCCAGGTGAAGAATTTCCGAGGGAAAAATTACTGGCTTCACTGGTAGCTATGCAATATAGCCGTAATGATGTAGACTTTTATCGTGGAACATTCCGAGTCCGCGGTGATGTTGTGGATGTATTCCCTGCCTATGAAACAGAGCGAGCCATAAGAATTGAATATTTTGGTGATGAAATCGATGCACTTGTCGAATTTGACCCTCTCCGAGGAATTACTTACCGTAAGCTACGGTATGCTGAAATCTTTCCAGGGAGTCATTACGCAACAACAAAAGATGCGATGGAACGAGCCATCGCTGGAATAGAACATGAGTTAAATGAACGGTTGAAGGAACTTTACGCAGAAAATCAGGTTTTATATGCCCAACGATTAGAACAACGAACCCGATACGACATCGAGATGCTACGTGAACTCGGGTACTGTCCAGGAATAGAAAATTATTCACGTCATTTAGATGGCCGTATGCCTGGAGAACCTCCATATACCCTTATCAATTATTTTCCAGAGGACTTCCTTCTCGTAGTTGATGAAAGTCACATCTCAATACCACAGGTTCGGGCAATGTATCACGGAGACCGCTCTCGCAAGGACCAGCTTATCGCCTATGGTTTCCGATTACCATCCGCACGGGATAATCGTCCACTAACCTTCGACGAATTCATGGAGCGAATAAATCAGGTCATCTATGTTAGTGCAACCCCATCCGAATTTGAGGTAAATGAAGCAGATGGGGTCATAGTAGAGCAGGTTGTAAGGCCAACTGGCTTGGTAGACCCCGAAGTGGAGGTTCGGACAGCTCAGAATCAGGTACAGGACTTATTAGACGAAATTCAAAAGCAGGTTGAAAAGGGATATCGGGTACTTGTCACTACACTGACCAAGCGAATGGCAGAAGAATTGACGGAATATTACCGCAAAATTGGATTGCGGGTCAGGTATATGCACTCCGATGTGGATACTCTTGAAAGGATAGAACTTATCCGTGACCTACGTAGGGGTGAATTTGATGTGTTAATAGGGATTAACCTACTCCGTGAAGGATTGGACATCCCAGAAGTTTCTCTTGTCGCTATTCTCGATGCAGACAAAGAGGGATACCTACGTTCCGAAACCAGCCTAATTCAAACATGCGGAAGAGCAGCACGGAATCTCCATGGGAAGGTTATCATGTATGCAGACCAAATAACGTCATCTATGGAACATGCTATACGCGAAATGGAACGAAGGCGAAAGAAGCAAATAAGCTATAATCGGAAACACAAAATTACTCCACGAACAATACAAAAGCCCATTCCTAATATTGTTCCACAGGCAAAAGTGCGAACTTCTCAAAAGAAACTGAAAGTGGCAGAGGCAACTGAAGAATATACAACTATGCCAGAAGATATTCCACGAGAAATTGAAAAGTTAAGACAACTGATGTTTGAATCCGCAGAACGGATGGATTTTGAAGAAGCCGCTGTTTATCGGGATAGAATGCTCAACCTACAACGGCTACAAATCGAATTGGGTCTGTAACCATTAGGGAATTTAATTTTGTTTACTCGAATAAAATTAGAAACGTTGTTTGTTTTGATATAATAATTACACTAACTACGCTGAGGAGGATATGATATGCCATTATTCGAATACACGTGCAAAGAATGCAACAAAACATTTGAATTACTTGTTAAAAACGCTGATGTAAAAGTTACATGTCCTGAATGTGGGTCTAAAAAAACAGAAAAATCATTAAGTCATTTTGCACCTCTTGGTGCCAGTTCAGGTAAACGACTTAATATGGGATGCGTCGGCGATTGTGGTAATAACTATAATAGTTGTTCACTAAATAACTCTGGGGGATGTTGCGGTTGTAACATGTAAAGGTTAACCCCGTTTACTTAGAACGTTCTCCTCATATCTTTTAACTTCATGAATCCAGTTGTGCCCTACGGGAACATTATTTTTTAAACAGTAATAATTCCATACAGCAGACCATGGCAGTCTCTTCGTTTCTTCAAGTAAAGCGAGTCGGCTTGTATAGTCGCCACTACATTCCAGCTGTTTTAATATTTGAGAAGGTTCTAATAGTGCTTTTAACAAAGCACAGAGAACAGAACGGGTACCAATAACCCATGCTGAAATACGGTTTATACTGGCATCAAAGAAATCTAAACCTATATGTACCCGTGGTAGAAGATTATTGCGGACAATTTCTTCCATAAGGGCAGATACATCATCATTTATGATAACGACATGGTCACTGTCCCAACGTACCCCACGGCTGATATGAAGAAGTATTTCGGGCACATATAGTAAAACAGAGGAAATTTTATCAGCAACAGATTCTGTAGGATGGAAATGCCCCATATCTAAACATAGTAATTTTTGTTTCTTGATAGCATAACCTAAATAAAACTCATGAGAGCCAACGACATAACATTCCGAACCTATCCCGAACAATTTGCTTTCCACAGAGTCTTTGTTCAACTGCTCATCTACAACAATATTAAAAATTTCATCTAATGACTCCTGAAGCCGTTCCCGTGGAGAATATCGGTCAATAGGTAAGTCCTTAAAGCCATCTGGTATCCAGATATTCGTTACACAGGTGTTTCCTAAGGTCTTCCCAAAATATGCACCAATCTCACGACATACAATACAATGACGAATCCAAAAATTGCGGATGTTACGGTCAGGATGGGATAACGTAAAACCAGAATCTGCCAGCGGATGTGCGAAACATGTCGGGTTAAAATCAACACCCAATCCCTGTTGTTTTGCCCAGTCTGCCCAACGTGAAAAATGTTCTGGTTTTAGATTGTCACGCTCAACTTTTTTACCACCTGTTTCAGCATAAATAGCATGGAGATTAATCCGATGCTTCCCAGGTATCAAAGACAGTGCTTTTTCCATATCACTACGCAATTCATCCGCATTACGGGCTTTACCCGGATAATTCCCTGTTGCCTGAATTCCACCACTTGATGCAGATTCCGAATGCTCAAAACCACCAACATCGTCACCCTGCCAACAATGCAGAGAAATAGGTATCGACTCTAATGTTTTTAGAACCGCATCAGTATCTACATTTACACCTGCATAAATTTCACGAGCCAACTCATACATCTTTTCTGTTTCTTCCACATTATATTTAGGGATTAATGCCATAATTTAAATCCTTCTTTTAAGTTAAATTCTAAAATTAGTATAGCAAAACATAATCACCTCTTTTCTGTCCAATTTGTCCGACTTGTCCGAATTGTCCGACCTATAACTTAAAATATCTTCTCTGTCCAAAAAATGAACTTGCAAATCCGTTATATTATATAATAATAAGAGGCAGACAATAGTCGAATTAAAGGAATTTTTTATGACACGGAATTCAGGGTTTACATTAATTGAACTTATTCTCGTAACAATTATTATTGGAATTCTTGCAGGTATGGTCGTAATGAATTATGGTGGTAGAGTACGTGAAGCACAAATCCGTGCTGCAAAAGGCGATATTGCCACATATAGTAATGCGGTCGATTTATATGCATTAGACCATAATGATAAATATCCTGGATCATTAGAGGATTTAGTCAGCGGAGAACGTCGTTATGTCCGCGAACTACGTCCAGACCCTTGGGGAAATCCATACATCTACAAACCAGCAACAGACCCACTAAAAGCAGATTATCAGATTTTCTCTGCTGGGCCTGATGGTGTTCCCGGAAATGAAGATGATGTTACATCTTCCTCAGAAACAAGTCTTACTTCAAAAAAATAACTTATTTGATATTAAAACAATAAGAAAGAGTGAGAATTCCGATTATTACAAAAAAAACAAAACACATTGCGGGCTTTACTCTTCTCGAATTAGTGGTTGTTGTGGCTCTACTTTCTGTATTAACAGGATTAGTCATCCCTGTCTATAACCGTGCTATGTTTTCCCTACGTATCCGCAACACTACACAGGACATCACATCACTTATCAGATATGCTCAGGAAAAAGCGATTGCTGAATCCCGTGAATTTCGTGTATTAATTGACGAAGACAAAGGCACCTTTCGTCTCATGCGATTGAAAAGCCAGTCCATAGAGGGAGACAAAGAATTTGAACCTGTTGCACCTGCTGATGGCGGTGAGGCGCTTCAACTTCCAGAAACCATGACCATTTCACGGATTACTGCTGGGAAAGACCGTGCCACTGGGTTACATTATATCTCCTGTTTTCCAAATGGTGCGTCTGACCACGGACAACTTGTAATCGAAACAAATGGCAGTCGGAAACAGAGAATTTCAATAAAATGGACTGGTGCCTTGGGGAGGTTTGAGATTAAATGAACCGAAAACAATCTAAATATGGATATATATTATTCGAAGCGGTTTTCTCTATGGCTTTATTAAGCATCGCAGGGTTAACCTTCCAGTCCGCTTTGCATCAGGCAATCCTGACCCGAGGTCAGGCAAATGACTATACTATTGCACGTTTTTTATTAGAACGGGTCAACGCCGAGATAGAACTTCAACCACAATTTGAAGAGACAGAAAAGAGCGGACAATTCCCACCACCATATAATCGTTTTACTTACGAATGGAAAATCAGTAAACTATCAATACCCAAGCCAAGTCTACCCTCAAAATTACCACCCGACCTTCGTGAAAATTTAGAAAAGATGTTCCGTGATTACATGGCGAAAGTGGATATCTGGATTCGCTGGCAGAGAGCTGGAATGAATTTTGAAGTACATGCACAAAACTTGTTTCAACCCGAAAAGTTATGGCTTCCTGAAGAACAACAATGAGAAAAACCAGTTTAAGACACAAATATTTAAACAAACACGGTTTTACCTTAATGGAACTATTAGTCGCTTCCACACTGCTAAGCATCGTATTATCCTCTGTTTATGTGTTATTTCATTCATCTATACGTACATGGAAACAATTAGAATCGGGGGTCAATCCATATCAGGACGCAAGGCTTGTTATGAACTTAATCGCACGTGATATTAACAATGTTGTTGCCTCAGCAGGACACTTAGTTGAAGGAGATGACCACCAGTTTGTTCTGTTCTCTATCACTGAACCATTTAATAAAGACACTGGAGAAGGTGGCCATCTCATGCAAATTGAATATTCATATAACCGCTCTCAAAAACGGATTGAACGGGAAGAAGCATTGGTGGAAACTGCACTTCCGAAATTTCCCCCAGCAAACCGTGAAATTGACCGTTCTCGGATTCGCATTACCAAAAAGAAAAAAGTGACTATTGCCGAGGGAGTTCGCAATTTCGAGGTTGCTTATTTATGGGTACCGTATGACGATAAACGAAACTTAAAAGAGCCTCCAAAAAAGGTAGAAATTGTCAAAGCAGAAAAACACAAACTATGCTGGTGGCTACCTCAAGGAATAGAGATAAAAATGACCATTGACGACCCTGACCAGCCTGAAAACAAAATTGAATTTAGAGAGGTTTTTCCTATTCGTGCACCTTCTGCACATCTGACCCAAAAACAATTAGATGAATTATTAAAGGATAAAGTATGAGGAAATCAGGATTTATACTCGTCTCTATCCTTTGGGTGATTACCTTACTAAGTTTCGTTATTTTAGGTTTTGGCAAACGTGTAACATTAGACCGACGTGCCTCCGCATATAGTTTAGATGTCAGCGAAGCACGTCTACTGGCTCATTCAGCCGTCCAACGAGGCATTATTGAACTCCGAAATAAAGCCATTATCGATGTCGCAGAAGCAGAAGAGAAAGGTGGGGGGACACATCTTGGTCAACCATGGGCACAGCCAAAAAGTTTAATTAAAGACCTTCACATATTAGATTGGGGTGAAAACCGAAGTGAAGATGATGTGTTTTATATCATAACTGATGAGGAGAGTAAAATTAATTTAAACTCTACCGCAAAGGAAATACTTGAAGAGGTTCAGGGGATTAATCGTGGTGTTATCCGCCAAATTATAAAGCGGAGAACAGAATCGGTGCACCAAGATGAAGGGATAAGCCCGTTTCAAGTGGAAGAAGAATTGCGATACCTACGGGGTGTAAAAGATGAAGACTGGTTTGGAACGTCGAAAACCCCCGGATTAAAAGATATGTTCACAGTCCATGGCTCTGGAAGGATCAATTTGAACACGGCTTCAGAGAAGGTATTAAAATGTATTCCAAAATTAGGTGACCGTGCAATAGAGACAATATTAAATTATCGTGCTGGTGCCGATGGAACATTAGGTACAGGTGACGACAAAGGCTTTCGTTCCGTTCAGGAAGTCATGGACGTAACAGGATTAGCAGGAGACCCTATCGAGGCTATTAAGCAATATTGCACCTTTTACTCTTCTTGTTTTAGGATTAAAGGATATGCGACCCTAAGAAATGGTAAAATACGAGTTGCCTGTACCGCTATTGTTTATATTGAATCAACAAATGCAAGCCTGATTCGCTGGCAGGAGGAGACATTTGGAATATAAAGGAAACAAATATCTATTTATAACCATTGAAGGGGATTACTACTCCTTACTTCGTGTTCAGAAAACACGAAAAGACTGGGAATTCATTCATTATGAGACAAATTTCAATCCCTCACAAGGAACTCCAACGCATCCTCTCTCCCAGCTAAAACAGAAAGCAATAGATAACAAATGGCTACAAGATTCATGCTATTTAGTCTTACCAAGACACGAAATTACATCTCGAATTGTAACTTTCCCTTCACAAAACATCGATGAAATTAAAAATATGGTTGCACTCAGTGCAGAAGAGTATGTGCCGTACTCTTCCGACGAAATTCAGACTTCACAAATGATACTCGAACAACTCCCTAATGATGAGAGCAAAGTGTTTATCGCCATTGCTCACCGCGACCTAATCGATGAAAAAATAAACATATTAAGAGAGATTGGTTTAGAACCTCTGGGCATTCTTGTGAGCACAGGATTAATTGCAGATACAGCAATACCTCTGGCCAAAGACAAATTGCATACTGGGAATATTGGTATTGTCCATCTCGCCCTTGGCGGAATAGAATTTGCCATATTCCATAATAATCGGCTACAGTTTTCGAGGGGAGTTCGGACAACTTGGGAATTAAGGGAGCATAAAGAAACCACAACCATTCCTGAGAAAAAAGACGAAGATATTGTATTAGACCCCTTCCGCATCCACTCTGAGCCATTGGTAGAGCATTCTCAACAAACTACAAAAGCACAGAGCGAGTTAGCCACAGATTTAACCCAAGAGATTGTTCGCGAAATAAGAACATCGGTTAATACTTACCAACAAGAAACGGAATCCGAGTTTACAATCAATAAAATCTATATTAGTGCGGATTTTCCAGTTCCTCAACACTTAAAAGATGAACTACAAAAGTTTTTGGATATCCCTTGTGTTCTAATTAGCCCAGAACACATAACAGGATGTTCATGGAAAACAGAATGGGCACCTCCTATTTCTGCACCCCTTGTGGGGGTAGCCCTGTCTTTATTCGACAACAAGCCCACCCCCCTAAATCTTCTTCCTGAAAAATTACTAATTACACAAAAAGTAAGAGAGATTGCAAAGCACATCAAACGTCTTGCAGTACTTGGGATTGTCCTCATTTTGTCGCTTGTGGGCTTATTTGCACAAAGCGTCTATCAACGACAAAAACTTATTCATGAACTGCAACGACAGGTGGCAGAGATTGAATCCAACGCACGTGGTGTAGCGGAAAAACGACAACAACTGCAAATTTTACGGCGTGAAGTGGCAAAAAACGGTTCGGCATTGGACTGCCTTTCACGGATTACCGCATCAACGCCACCTCGTGTAAATATGAATATGTATAGTTATCGTAGAAATGAAGGGATTAACATCTGGGGTAGAGCCAAATCCGTAGATGATGTTCATGCATTTGCAGAAAATCTCCGACGACAAGCCATTTCAAGTTCATTAAGCGCCTTCCAGCAGGCAAGAAGTGTTTACGAACAGCAAACTCGCGAACAAAATGAAGTCATTTTTGATTACCAGATTTCAATACCATTCAGTGAAGAGGAAGAATCGCGTGGAGCAGATACTGCTACAAATCCATAATGTCTGGAAACGGTTTTCCCAGCGTGAACAATTGCTCATAGTGGGTACCGTTATTGTTGTTATCCTTTTCACAGTAAACATTATTTACCGCTCTACCATAAACTATATTGACGAATTAGAGAACACAATTGATAAGTTACAACAAGACTTGCTCAATTATACACACCAGTTAGCAGTAAAACAGACCGTCGAAACAGAATACGCTCAGGTAGCACGCCAGCATTCGAGCAAATGGACTGAGGCTGAAATCCATGACCGACTACGACAGGAACTCTATCGCCTCGCTCAAAAATATCCTCCAGAATTAAACGAAGAAGGAATCCCCATCAAGACAACCACCTCTACTGGTTCACTGGTAGAAATCCCATCTCTTCAACAAGGTATTTTAAGAACTACAGATAAAAATTACCGTGAATATACCATCAACTTAAAACTTCCTGCCTCCGATTTTACCTCGCTTATCTCATTTTTACAAAGACTGCAAAGTAGCCCACAATCACTACGTATAGATAATATTGATTTGCGGAGACATCCTTTAGAAGAAAAAGTGAGTGCAGATATGGATATTACACGGATTATCACCGCAGGAATGAGCGGTGATATAACTACCACTTCCGATACTATTGAACTCAGCCTTGACCCAGTTGATTGGAACTGCTCTGGTGGCTCTCTCACTCCACAACAGGACGCTGAGAAAAAAACCACATGCCTCATTGCAGAGGCATCCCAAGACACCATGGAACTGGCATTTGTTCGCTCTTTTAAACCTGGAGAGAAATGGCTACTCGAAATAGATATTGCAGTAAAAGGAAACGCCTGGCTCACTCTTTCCTCTCCTGACAATATAACTTTTGATGGTAAAGAAACATTAAAAAATGATGGCAAAAAATATCACTATAAAATAAGCATGACCTTGCCTAAAATTAAAAATGATAGAATACGGATTCGGATTCCCCATCTTATTGTAAAAGGAAATGGCAGTAAAATTTATATCTATAACGGAAAAATAACGAAAGTAGGATGATGAAGATAACAGATAAAAAACGTATCTGGAATTGGATTGAAATCAGTATATGTATTTTAACCCTTTTCGTTATTTCTCAGATAGTATTAAATTTTCTTTTCGACCCCACAGAAACCCGTAGACAATCCCTTACACGCGATTTAGAAACAATACCTACAACAAGTCGCACATCAGATATGTCTACCACAGATATCGATACGTGGGGACAGACTATCATTGATAAAAAAGATTTATGGAAACCATTGGTTCCACCTCCACCACCTCCACCACCTCCACCCCCACCACCTCCAAAGAAGCCTGATATATCGCAAATATTACAGGGGGTCAAAGCATCTCGACAACAAATCGGACAAAAAATAAAAATATTTACTCCCGAAGAACCGAGAGGAATCCTCGTAGGTGTTGGCGATGTTGTCAAAGGTTGTAAGGTGCAATCTTTTGACCGCAACACCGTAACATTTGTCTTTTTCTGGGAAGAAGGAAAGGAAGAAATTCCATATACAATAAATCGTGAATAATCCTGTCTTGTTTAATCACATGAAGTCAATGTATGATACATACGAAAGAAAAAATATATGAAACTGTGAAGCAAGGTTAAAAGATATGAAACCAACACAAATCAATGTTGTTTCTGAACCAAAAAAGAATACCCATTATTACAAACCACTTAAAATGATTTTTCACCATCTGTTCTGTTTTATCATGATATTATTAATGATAGTCCCACCTGCAGTGCCTCAGGGACAATCGCCAACAAGCCCTGTATCTCGTCCATCCACAAGAAGTTCAAAAACACCTTCTTCCTCTGTTCGTGGGCAAGGAACACGATTCAAACTAAATGACCAATCATCCTCCTTTGGTGGGGGAATGCAACAACAAGAGCCACTATTACGGAGTAGAAGTACTACAAAAACAGAAGAACAAAAAAAACCAGAAGGCAAAAAAGAAACAACCGAAAAAAAACCATCTGAAGAAGAAACATCATCCACTGAAAAACAGCCTTCTAGAACAAGGACAATTACACGACAATCTAACACACCACAAGAGACGGTAAAAACTCAGACGCCTACAGCCCCAGCGATGCCTACCGCAGGGGGAACAACAGGAATCGCAGGACAGACACCACCAGGACCAAGAATGCCATCTATGATTTCAGGTGGAGGAACTACTGCAACAGGTGTAGGCCAAGTAGGAACAGCCCCAGGATTTAAAGGATTATTATCAGGCATTGGTAAAGCATTAGGCACCCAACCAGGTACCACAGCAGGTCAAGGCTTCTTCGATATACTATTTAGCCGAAAATTGGAATATAGCGAGCTACCAGATGAAGGTGAACCATTAACATTACCAGGACCTATGACCGCAGGCGAATTTTTAGAAGCCATTCACCTCGCAACAAATTGGAACATCATTGTATCCGAATCAGCAAAAGATGTCCAGATGAATTTCTGGCTCGTTGAGAAAAAACCAAAAGAAGCTTTGGAAGTCCTGAAATTCCATGACCTTTTCTATGACTATGATAAAAATACCAATTTCTTAAGAGTTTATACAAAAGAAGAATGGTTATTAAAAAATTTCGGCGACCTAAAACCACATGAATTTAAAATCAAACATGCAGATGTTTCATACATGGAAGCTATCCTCTCATCGCTCCTCTCAGGCATAGGCAAAATGATAACCGACACACGAACAGGAATTATCTATGTATGGGACATTGATGACAATCTAAAACAGATGGAAAAAACTGTCCAAGAATTAGACATTCCACTGGAAAAGAAAATGTTTACAATCAAGCATGCGGAGGTTGCTGATGTCGAATCAGTCTTATCTTCTATGTTATCTCCGAACGGCAGTCTCTTAGTGGACACAAGAAGTGGACAAATTTTCGTGTGGGATATCCCAACTTCATTGCAAAAAATGGACGATGTGGTAGCTCGCCTCGATATTCCAATGGAAACTCGTACATTTGTATCTCAATATGTAAACGTGGAAGATATTGCGGATTCGCTGGAATCGTTAATCTCACAACGCGGGGTCGTTCAGGTTGACCCACGAACAAATACAATTATTGTTACCGACTTACCTTCACGATTAGACAGAATTGCCGAATTTATCAAAACATTAGACATAAAACTTGAAACACGCACCTGGGTAATAAAATATGCAGATATTGACTTTATCGCAGACCAGATTGAAAATTTAGTCCCAGCAGAAATGGGACAAATTGTTGTTGATGATATGACACATCAAATTACTGTGACTGCTTTACCCAGCCGTATTAATGAGATTGACGAATTAATAAAAACATGGGATATTAAACGGAAGCAAGTGCTAATCGAAGCTTTCATAGTTGAAATGGATACCGAGGTAGAACGGTCATTAGGTATTAACTGGTCTTACTACGGAACATCAGGTAATGTACCTATTGTCCTCCATGGTGGGTCGGGTGTTAAAGATATTGCCTCCCCATCAGGAAGCGGAGAGTCTATGAGCGTCGGGCAATTACCTTCAATTATACCTCGTTTTAGCGAATTAACTTTAGATAGTAGTGGTAACATTACCCGCCAGCAAATACAAACCCTACAGGGCAAACCAGCCATCGACCGATTCCTCGGCAATAACCTCGCAGTGGCACTAAACTACTTAGACCGACAAAATAAAGCAACTATCCTCTCCTCACCTCGTGTAGTTGTGCAGGATGGAGAGGAAGCTATCTTTGAAAATGCAACCCGTGTCCCATATATTTCAGGCACTGCAGGCTACCCTTCCTCATATTACTATCGACAAACAAATACCAATCAGAATCAAAACACAGTTTATAACAATCCATATTATGGTGGTTATCCTTATTATGGTGGTTACTACGGTGGATATAATCGTGTCGAATTTATTGATGTCGGAACAATTTTATCCGTAGTGCCACGAATTACCGAAGACAACAACATCCTTTTAGATATTAGCGCAGAAGATAGCTCCTACAAAGATAAAGAAATCAAAGCGTATGACCAAACCTCAACAGTCCCCGAAAAGACCATTCGCCATGCAGAAACACAACTACGTGTTTACACTGGCGAAACAGTAGTTTTAGGTGGGTTAAGACGTAGTCGGAGCTCCAACCTTGTAACGAAAACTCCCTTACTCGGTGATATACCTTTATTAGGCAAACTCTTCCGTAACCCATCACGAACAGCACGAAATGATAACCTCCTTATATTTATCACCATAACTATTGTTGACGAATTCACACACCCCGAAGCCGAGATGCTTACTCGTGCGGAAGATAAAATCTCCGAAGATGTCCGTTATGAATCACGGAATATGTGGGGTAAACTCCATGAACAAATGTATCCCGACCGAAAATCAGAAATACGAATTTCAATCGGTAACAATGGAACTATTTTTATGGGTGGACAAAAAGTTAACCTCAACGAACTGCCCCAGATTCTCGAACAAGAGAAAACTAAAGGGAAAAAGGCTGTCTTATTAAGAAAAGCATTACGAGCACCAGATGCCCTTGTAAATGATGTAAAATCTATTGCTGAAAAAGCCAACCTGAAAATAGAATATGACGAAGCAAATGAACCTGTTGTGGCATTACCCAATCCACTTATACCCGATGACAACTCATCCGCTTCTATTCAACCATTAGAACCACAACAAACACCTGAGGAACAAAAATAATCACAAGAGTATCAACACTCTTATAAAAATCAACAATAAATCTTTCCTACGAAATATGTCATTTTCATATTGATACTATTATCTTACCTATTTTCCCAATTCTAAGCAATAGTTGAAAATGGAAGGGAAAAACAAGTATAAATTATTCCTCAGCAATAAAAAACAGGAGCCATATCCATGAGCGAAATTGCTATGCTAAAATATCATATTAATGCAGGAGGAATAATAGCATTACCAGATTACGTTGATAAAGAAATTCAAGAACGAATACAACAAGGAACACTAATCGGAGCAGATTTGAGAAGGAAAAATTTACGGGGCGTGTGGCTGGCAGGGATAAATCTTGAAGGAGCCGATTTATCAGGGGCAGATTTAGAATTTGTTGTATTGAGCAACGCACGACTCCACAAATGCAATTTAGAAAAAGCAAACCTAAAACGAGCAAACTTAATAGGTGCTGACCTGACCGAAGCAAACTTGAAAGATGCAGATTTATACTATGCACGACTGACCAGTGCAAACCTACAAAAAGCAAATCTGCAAGGTGCAAACTTACAACGGACAATACTCCGTTGTGCCGATTTATCTTATACCATCCTTACAAATGCCCATGGTGAACCTATTATCGACCGAACAAAGATGGAAGGGATAATTTCATGATAGTATATCATTTCTGCACCTCTATCAATGAAGCAAACGCTTACATACTAATCGACCCAGAAACCAAACAGGCATTACTCATCGATGTTCCAGAATGGACACCCATGATGGAACAGGTATTAGTAGAACAACAAGCCCAATTAAAAGGAGTCTTTATTACTCATGAACATTATGACCATATATCAGGATTACAAAAATTAAGACAACGTTACAACGGACTAAAACAATACCCCGAAAAAGTTTTCTTTCACAATCCAAACATGAATAAAACCGCAACTTTAAAATTAGGTGATTATGAAGGTCAAATAATATCACTTCCTGGCCATACACCAGAGAGCGTAGGACTTTATATCGACGGAATAATATTCACTGGCGACGCATTATTTGCTGGTTCTGTCGGCGGAACCATTAGTTCCTTACAGGCAAAACAGCAAATCGAAGCCATTAAAACAAAAATTCTAACCTTGCCTGAAAACACCCTCATTTTTCCTGGGCATGGTCCCATAACATCAGTCAGCACCGAAAAAAAATACAACCCTTTCCTACAATCATAATTCCAATTACTATTTACCCCCTTAAACATTATGTACTCACATGTACTTAATCTATAACTGTAATGGCTCCATTTCCTCTAAGGCTTTACGAATTTCATGCAGGTCAGATGAAGTCAGTTTAACGGAACCTGCACGAGCGTTCTCTTCAACCTGCGATTCGTTACGTGCCCCAACCAATGCACTCGTAATCCCTGGTTGATGAACTGTCCAAGCAATGAATAATTGCCCAAGCGTAATACCATACCCTTCTGCAATCGGTTTAACTCGTTCAAGCATATTAAGAACACGTCGACGATTCACAGTAGAAAACATCGCTTTATCCCTCCGCAAATCTCCCTGCGGAAATTCCCTGTCAAGAGTTACCTTTCCTGTAAGTAACCCTTGAGCGATAGGACTATAGGCTAATACTGAAATGTTGTTCTCTTGACAAAAAGGTAAAATTTCCACTTCTATTTCCCGCTCTAATGCATTATATTTTGGCTGGTTGCTTTCAATCCGTCCCTTCTTTAGACAAGTCCGCATCATTTCCACAGTAAAATTGCTCACCCCGATATACCGTATTTTGCCTTCTTTTTGTAATGAAAGCAGTGCAGACATCGTATCATCTAACGGCGTGGTTTTATCAGGCCAATGACACTGATAAAGGTCAATCACATCTACTTTGAGACGACGAAGGCTATTCTCACATTCTTTCCGTATCGAGGCAGGGCGTAGATTCTTATAGACCTTAAGCGGATTCCCATTTCGGTCGGTCGTATCAAAGAAAAATTCACCTTCATCAACATCCCAACGGAGACCACATTTTGTCGCAATAAAAACCTGATCCCTTCTATCATGAATCGCTTCACCGACAACTGTCTCGCTGTGGCCAAAACCGTAGATAGGCGCGGTATCAATACACGTAACACCAAGGTCAATAGCACGCTGTATCGCACGTTTTGCTTGTTCATCATCTGTACCACCCCAAAGCCACCCACCAATTGCCCACGCACCAAAAGAAACCACAGGAATCCTCACATTGGTCGTACCAAATGGTTTATATTCCATAATATTCCTCCTTATCTAAAATTTACTTAATCTAAAACAATAATTATTTGTTTTTTATTTTAACGTATTACACCCAGAAAAGAAAATTAATATTTTGTTATTAAATACAGATTAATTTAGAATAAATAACATAGTAAAACTAAACCAGGATAAGGATGAATACTATGGTTGCAAAAAGATTTATGTCAGTATTGGCTATATTTTTATGTTATGGAACAATCCAATTTCATGGAGTGTATGCAGATATGAATAACGAAATAACAACAGAATATTATCGATTGGTTCTTAACCCTACAACAGGGGACATAGAATCATTACAAAGTGAAGGGCAGGAATTAATATTCCCTCCAAGTCAATCACGTGGTTTATTTACGATTCGACTACGGGATGATAATGGAACTGCAACAGATTTAAGTTCATTAAAATGTTCATCAATTCAACTTTCTCGTGAAGAAACAGACCAGGAAATAAAGTTAAGAATAGAATATGCTCAGTTAGAAGGGAAGCCCATCTCTGCTACGGTATTCGTTCAATGTCCAAAACATTCCCGTTTCACCTATTGGACTATCAACATCAAAAATGAGACGGGTTTATGGCTTGAACATATAGACTTTCCAGTGGTAGTCGTTCCTGATAACTTGCCAAACTCTGGAGGCGACGCACGTCTTTTCTGGCCTGGAGGTGAAGGTGTAGTCGTTGAGGATTCTAATTTGCGAGAAAAAAGCTGGCTTCGTTGGCAACCAATTGAACATCCGACAATGGGCTGGAACGGTGTCTATCCAGGACCTGCCCAAATGCAATTCATGGCATACTATACACCTCGTGCTGGTTTATATTTCTCTGCACATGACCCTCAGGGAACACCCAAAGGAGTTGAATTTCATAAACACCCATTAGGTGGAATTTACCTCGATTTCCGATTATATCCTGGCCCTGTCTGTGAACCAGATTATACATTGCCTTATCCGATGGTACTCGGCGTCTTCAAGGGGGATTGGCATGACTCGGCAGAGATATACCGCAATTGGTGGGAAACATCAACAATGTATAAACCACCAAAGCTGGAAGATAATCCAGTTATTCCTGACTGGTATTACAAATCACCGATTATCGTTATGTATCCTGTCCGTGGTCAGCGAGATTTAGGCGTAGAAATGACACCTAATCCTGAATATTATCCTTACACGAATGCCCTGCCTATTTTACAAAAATTAGCATCAGACTTAGAATCCTCGATAATGGCACTATTAATGCACTGGGAAAGCAGTGCACCATGGGCACCACCCTATGTCTGGCCTCCCTATGGCGACTTCGAAGATTTCTGTCGGTTCCGAGATGCACTCCATAAATCAGGTGATTTAATTGGTTTATATGCAAGTGGTTCCGCCTACACAATAAAGAGTAACACCGACCCAACATACAATATGACAAAAGAGTTTCAAGAAAAGCGGGTTATTCAATATGTCACCTACGCACCTGATGGCAAACCTGCTGAGAACGGTGTATGTGCAGGACCAAATGCCCAGCGAATTGGTTATGACCTCTGTCCAGCAACTGAATGGGTGAAACAAGTGGTCGTTAACGAAATCACAAAAATAATTCCACATAATATTGACTATCTTCAATATTTCGACCAGAACTTAGGTGGCAACTGTTACCGCTGTTATGCTCGACATCATGGACATCCACCGGGTCCAGGATTATGGCAAACAGAATCCATGAAAGACTTATATCGCCGTATCTGGGAACAAATACACCAGCATGGCTCAAAAATGCTTATTGGTTGTGAAGCAAATTCGGCAGAGCCATTTATCCCGTATCTATTATTCAATGATAGTCGGTCCTATCTAAACTTCGCTATCGGAATACCTGTTCCTGCATACGGATATATCTTCCATGAATACTTAAACAACTTCATGGGTAACCAAAATGGCACAAGTCATTTCGTTGATGAAGAAAAAAGTCCATATAACCTCCACCAACGAGTTGCAATATCGTTTATTCAAGGTGACATGCTGAGCATCAACCTAAGGCAAGGAGGAAAAATCGCATGGGAATGGAGTTCTGCACCATGGGATAAAGGACCCAACCACGAACAAATTTTAACCTTAATACGCAACCTAAATAAATGGCGAACAGGAAAAGGTAACAAATACCTATTTTTCGGCAAAATGTTAAAGCCTTTTGAATACGGTGGAGACAAAGATGTACCCCTGATTACACCACGTGGTGACATTATCCATTTCCGCTCCATACTTGCTTCTCGGTGGATGTATAAAGACCAAACAGCAATGTTCCTGGTAAACTATCTCCCAGAACCACAAACCGCATCTATAAATTTACCCGATGCATATCACACCAATTGCTCATTACATCTAACCCCGTCTCAGGATAGCGAAGCCAAACCCTTACCTGAAAACCAAAATAAAATAGAAATTCCTCCCCTCTCAGCCATCATGTTAGAATGGAATAAATA